>WFWM01000001.1 GCA_015491145.1 Patescibacteria group bacterium
CCTTTAATGAGCGCAACGTGTATGCGTGTGTGTGTCGTTGGCGGAGGAACCGGTTCGTTTGCCGTGCGGCGTGGGATCAAGGGCGCCCTGCCGGAGGCGCACCTCACCGCGCTCGTGCCGGTCTCTGACAGCGGTGGATCCACGGGCCGCTTACGAGATGAATTCGGGCTGCTGCCAATTGGTGATGCGCGGGCCGCACTCGTTGCACTCGCAGAAGAGGAAGAGATGCTGATGCGCTCGCTCTTTACCTACCGCTTTGCAAAGGGCTCGTCACTCGCAGGCCATAACCTTGGCAACCTCCTCCTCCTTGCGCTCACGGAGCTGACCGGCTCAGAGCATCAGGCGCTTGAAGCAGCAGCGCGCATTCTGCGGGTCAGGGGAAGGGTAGTGCCGGTGAGCAGGCAGAAAGCAACGCTAGTTGCCCGTTACCAGTCGGGGAGAATCGTCCGGGGGGAATCGCTCATTGACAATCCTTCAGAAGAAGCCCTATTGGAGCCCATAGAGGAGGTATGGCTGGAGCCGAAGGTGTCGCTCCATCCAGCGGCGCAAGAAGCGCTGGGGCAAGCGCACGCCATCGTCGTGGGCCCCGGCGACCTCTACACCTCGCTCATTGCTGCAGTGCTCGTGGAGGGCGCCCGGGAAGCGCTGCGCGCTTGCCGGGCGCCGCTCATCTTCCTTTCCAACCTGATGACGAAACGGTCTGAGACACATCGAATGGGTGCGAGCGCGCAAGTATGCGCGTTCGCGCGGTACGCGGGGAGGATGCCGGATATCGTGCTTGCCAACGCCACTCCCCTGCCGTCTGCGGTGCTCGAGCGTTACGCGCAGGAAGAGGAGTTTCCGGTTGAAGATGACCTCGATGCGATCCGCACCAAAGGCTCGATCCGTATTTACCGGTGCGATCTCCTTGCCGATGGGGTAGTAGAGCCGCAGGAGGGGGATGTGGTGCGTCGGAGCCTCATTCGACACGATCCACAGAAAGTGGGGAAGGCGATTGCGGCAATCCTGCAGGAGTTGGGTATGGTAGGGTAGGGGCGATGGAGGGAGCTCGGGAAGCAGAAGGCAGGAGCCGTCTCCTCATTTGCACGCAGGCGATAGATTTGGATGACCCCTACCTCTCCTTCTTCCATCGGTGGGTTGAGGAGTTTGCCAAGCATTACCGATCTGTTGAAGTGGTTGCGCTCCGCATTGGCAGGCACGAGCTTCCGGCGAACGTGCGGGTCCACCCCCTCGGCGGTGCGCCGCGCGGCGCACCGCCGAGGGGGTTTCGCCGCATTGGGTATCGGTTGCGCATCGTAGCACGCTTCCTCTCGCTTGCGTGGCGGCTCCGCCATTGTTACGACAGCGTCTTTGTGCACATGAATCCAGAGTTTCTTGCCATTGCCGGGCCGCTCTGGCGCACGCTCGGGAAGCGGGTGGGGCTGTGGTACGTGCACCGCAGCACCCCGTTGCCACTTTTCCTCGCGCTCGTGTGGACCCACCGCGTCTTCTCCTCCGTTCCGGAAAGCTTCCGCATCCCAACCTCGAAGGTGCGTTTCCTCGGGCACGCAATTGATGTAGAGCCTTGGCTTCGGGCTGGTGCGCAACGGCAGCCCCGTGCCGCCGGATCGCCGCTTCGCCTCGTGGCGGTAGGGAGGGTGAGCCCCATCAAACGGCTTGAGTTGCCCATACGAGCGCTTGCCCGGGCAATGAGTCAGGGAACACGCGCGACGCTTGCAATTGTCGGGGGCGCTACCACGAAGGCTGATGCAGCCTACCACCAGGAGATTGTGGCACTCGCACGGCAGCTTGGCGTGGAGCAGTGCATCCATTTCGGAGGGGCGCTCGCCTACCAACAGCTGCCGGCGCGCCTTGCCAGAGCCGATGTTGCCGTCAACGCCGCCCCGTCCGGTGGCGTTGACAAAGCAGGGATAGAGGCGCTTGTAGCCGGCTTGCCCCTCATTGCGTCGAACACCGGATACCGCTCAATGCTGGGGGATCACCCTTGGCTCTTGCTTGCTGAGGATGAGGAGTCGTTTGCCCGGCACATAAAGAAACTTGCCTCGCTCACGCCCGAGCAGCTGCTCCGACTCGGCGAGTCGGCGCAAACCTCCACCGTGCAGCGTGTCGCACTCCCCCGCCTTATTGAGCAGCTGTGCACGGAACTCTCTGGACGCTGCCAGTGAGGTATGGCGCGGCGCAGAGCGTTGAAGCACTTCCTCTTGGAGCCGCTGTACCGGGCTGCCGCACGCGTTCCAAAGAAAGGGGTGCGCGTCTTGCTCTACCATGCCGTCAATGACAGTGGTGCGCGCGTGGCGGTGCCGCCTCGCCTGTTTGCCGCGCACCTTGCTGCCCTCAAAGAATCCTTCCAGTTCGTTGATGCCCACACCGTTGCACGCTACCTGCGAGGTGAGGCAAAAATCCCGCCACGGGCGCTCCTCCTCACCTTCGATGACGGTTACCGCGACAACCTCACGCACGCGCTGCCTCTTTTGGAGCGCTACCACATTCCGGCGATTATCTTTCTCGCCACCGGTCTCCTCGGCAAGTCGCTGCCAACGCGCGAAGGAGGAAGCCTCCCGCTCTTGTCGGCGCAGGAGGTTCGTTCCCTTGCCCATCACCCCCTTGTGGCATTTGGCTCCCACTTCCACACGCATGAGAGGCTCACCTGTCTCCCTGAAGAGGTGGTGCGGGAGCAGGCGAGGGTCTCGCGCGCCATTGTGGAGGACCTCACCGGAACCACCCCCTCCTTTGCCGCGTATCCGTTTGGGGATTGGAACCGGAGCGTGTGGAAGGCGGCGAAAGATTGCTACGATGCGGTGTTCGGGATATCGCCGGGGTCGCTCACGCCTGAATCCGACCCGGCGTCGCTCCCGCGCAATGCGGTGGACGCGGAGACCTCTGTCGCTA
>WFWM01000002.1 GCA_015491145.1 Patescibacteria group bacterium
GCCACGCGCTCAGGTAGGAAGTGTCGGAGAGTGGATCGAGCTGCGCGGTCGTGGTGGGTGCCCGGCGGGTAAGAACAGTGAGGGAAGCGAGGCGGTCAATTGCAAATGTGGCGAGCGTCGTCCTCCCTTCTTCCACAGTGAGCGGCGGCTTGAGTGGCTCGGGGACCGATGGGGAAGGGTCCGTCGTGCCGTCCGTGCTGTACCCCTCACGCGTGACACGGATACGGTAGCCGGCTGCCGCAGGCGCCCCGCCCAAGAGAACCTCCCCCTCAGGGTTGGAGAAGAGCTCGGTTGCCACAGGGGGATCAGTCGTCTCATTCTCAACACGCACGAGGGCTCCCGCAACCGGCTGGACGGCAGCATCCACCACCTTGATGCGGAGCGTTCCCCCTCCCACCGCACTCTCAATGCCCGGCGGGACAATGAAGGTTGTTTGGGCGTACCGAAACGTTCTCCCCCGGTATTGCCACGATGCCTCCACCTTCACCTGCTTATAGTCGGTTGGAATACCATTGTGGTCCTCCGCTCCAATGCCGTCGGCGGGATCGTCGACATACAGCACGAGTGTGCGAATAGTGTAGCGAGTCCCGTTGCGCTCTACATACTCCACAGGAGTAATTGGCCCCGGGGGAATGCCTCCCACCGTACCAACCGCCTCGTAGTCCATCCCGCTGATGATTTCGATGCGCTCGTTCACGAGAGCGATCGCTCCAACCCGCATTTTATTGATGGTGACGAGAGCGAGCGAGAGTCGGTACACCCCCACGAGACCGACAAAGAGGAGCGCAATGAGCGCCACGCCAAGGAGCGCATCGAGGAGCGTCATTGCTGAGGAGGTACGGGGAGACTGCATCAGATGCCCTGCGTTACGGAGTAAATTGGGGTAATCATTGCAATAGCGAAGAACCCCACCGCAATACCGACTACCACCATCAAGAACGGCTCAATGATGGTGGACATATCCTTCGTTTTCTGATCGACATCGGCTTCGTAGAACTCAGCAACCTGCTTGAGCATCGACGGGAGCGCTCCCGTCTCCTCTCCAACAGCGACGAGCTCTCCCATCATTGGGGGGTAGAGGTGTTCCCGCTCCGCAAAGAGCCGCGCAATGGGTTCCCCGCGCTCGAGCCGTTCCCTCGCCTCTTGCAGTACATCTCGATAGAAGGGGTTCTGCACTACCTGGGCGGTAATGGTAAACGCCTCCGATACCGGAACGCCCGCTTCAAGGAGCGACGCGAGCGTGCGAGCGGTGCGGGCGGTATTCGTCTCTTTCACGAGGCCGCCAATGATAGGAATGTGGAGGAAGAGCCACGCGAGCGCCCGCTTCCCTCTGGGCCGACGCACTGCCACCCACAACCCGGCCCCGCCAAGGAGAACCGCGAGGGCCACGAGCGGCCCCTGTGTCCGAAGCAGCTCGCTTACAGCAAGCACCATTCTCGTTGACGCGGGAAGTTCTACCCCGAGCTCTTCAAAGGTCTGCTGGAGCGTGGGGACGATGTACACGAGCATAAGAATCCCGATGACTACGAGCGCGGTGAGGATGATGGCGGGGTAGAGCATTGCCCCACGAATCTTCTTCTTAAGGTAGTAGACGCGCTCCATCTGCACGCCGGCGGCGTCGAGCGCCTGCGGGAGTTGTCCAGACGCTTCACCGGCACGCACCATTGCCACGACGAGCGGAGAGAGGGTCGCCTCGTAGGGGGAGAGGGCGCTATGGAACGCAGCCCCCGCACGGACCCGTTCCTGCACGGTGCCAACAAAGCGCTGGAACGCTTTGTTGCGGCTCTGCCGCTGCAGCACTGAGAGCGCGCGTGTGAGTGAGAGGCCAGCTCGCAGCATTGCTGCCAAATCCTTCGTGAAGCGAATCTTCTCCACCTCGCGAATCGTTGAGAGGTGGGCATCGAGCCAATCCCACAGGCGCCGAAGGGTTCCGCGCTCCTCCTCAAAGGAGATGAGTTCCGCTCCTTCTCCCCGAACTGCCTCATAGAGCGCGAAACGGTCGGGTCCCTCAAACACGCGTTCCACCACCGTACCGTCGGGTTGCCGCACTCGGTAGCGGAATCGTGCCATAGCGCCCCTACTCACTAATTACGCGGAGCACCTCCTCCACCGTGGTGATGCCTTGCGCCGCTTTGAAGATGCCGTCCTCCAGCATCGTGAGCATTCCCTCCTTCCGCGCCGTCGCCTCGATGGTTGCCGCATCCTTCCCCTCCATCACGAGGTTTTGAATCGTCGGAGTGACGGTGAGCACTTCGTGGATGCCGATGCGTCCCTTGTAACCGCCGTTTTCCGCTCCCTCTCGCGGACGGTAGAACGGAATCTTCCCGAGCGGGACCTTCTTTGGGAGGATCCCCTCCTCCACGAGAGCCTTAACCACGCGGTCCTCATCGATGAGGCGCGAGAGGTCTTTCACCTGCGCCGCCGTGAGAGTGTAGGGTTCCGCCTCATCCCGAATGAGCCGCCGCACCAACCGTTGGCCTACCACGACCTTCAAGGTGGAGACGAGGAGGAACGGTTCTACCCCCATATCGATGAGTCGGGCAAACGCCGCCGCCGCAGTGTTGGTGTGGAGGGTGGAGAGCACGAGGTGTCCGGTGAGCGCAGCGTTCACGGCAAGCGAAGCGGTCTCGTGGTCGCGGATCTCCCCCACCATAATGATGTCGGGGTCCTGCCGCATCAGCGCCCGCAGACCGGTGGCAAAGGTAAACCCAATCTGGGGATTCACCTGCGTTTGGTTCACGCGCGGCATCTGGTACTCGATGGGGTCTTCAATCGTGGAAATATTGACCTCGGGAGTGTTGAGTTGGTCGAGGAGCGTGTAGAGGGTCGTGGACTTTCCCGACCCCGTCGGCCCCGTCACGAGGATCATCCCAATCTTTTGCCGCAACGCCTCATGCATTCGCTCGAGCGACGCGCCATGGAACCCGAGCGTCTCAAGGGTGAACCCGCCGCCTCCTTCCCGAAGGAGACGGAGCACCACCTTCTCCCCAAAGTACACCGGCAGCACCGATACGCGGAACGAAACCTTCTCCCCCTCTATCTCCATCTTGAATCGGCCATCTTGGGGCAGCCGCTTCTCATCGAGCTTGAGGTTCGCGAGCACCTTGATACGGGCGACGATTGCCGGCGCCGCTTCCTTCGGAAGCGTCATCACATCGTGGAGAATGCCATCGATCCGATACCGCACGACAACCTCCTGCTCCTGTGGCTCAATATGGATGTCAGAGGCGCCCTGCAGGAGCGCATGGGTAAGGAGTGCATTCACGATGCGCACGACCGGCAACGCCTGCGCATGCTGGGCAAGCGCATTCGGATCTCCATTTTCTCCCTGCGAAGGAAGGAGTGAGATCGACCGTGCCTCCGTTGAAATGAGATCGCCGAACTCCGCCTGCAGCGATCGTTGGTAAGCATGGAGCGCTGCCTTCAGCGAAGCCTCATCGGTAAGGCGCGGGAGTATCTTGAGGCCGGTTTTCTTCTTCACAAACTCAATCGCACGCAGGTCATCGGTATCGAGCATCGCCACCTCAAGTTCTCCCTTTGGGGTCTTGTGGTAGGCAATGATGTTGTGCTTGCGGGCAATCGGTTCAGGAATGAGGGTGAGCACCTCAAACGGTATTTTAGTGTCCTTGAGGCTCACGAAGGGAATCCCCAGCACATACGCTTGGGCACGGCGAATCTCATCGGCAGAGAGCACGCCACGAGCAACGAGCACCTCCTCAAGCTTCGCTCCTGATTTCTTCGCCTCCTCCTCCGCTGCGCGAGCCTCCTTCCGCGACAGGAGCCCTGCATCGATGAGAAATTCTTTGAGTCGCTCCTGATTGACGAACATACCGGCAGTATAGCAAGCTCCCTCCTCCGCAAACCACGATTGCCTACTGCCACGAGAGGGCTGGTGGGAGGTGGGAGGTGGCTGTCTCGGATCCGGAGAGGAGCTCGAGGCCGTAGCGCATACGTATCTCCTCCTCCACCTCCTGCCGCGGTCTGCCGTAGCGCTTTGCGGATCGCTCCTTCAGCGCCTCCACAATTGCTGGATTCCCCTCCGTTGGAGGGAGCGTTCGGATCCGGAACGGCTTGAGCGGGATGCCCTGCGCGAGCAATCGGACATGGGCGTTGTAGTTGTCAATGTTGGCGAGGTCGTGGGCAGAGAACTGCGGCGCAAAAAGTGGCTCGAGCTCCTGCGCATCGTGGGTGCCGACCCGGAACGCCACCATCGACCCCACATTGCCGAACACTGCATTCTGTATCGGTTCCTCAAGCTGCTTGAGGAACTGGTGGGCAAGAATGAGCGCGAGTTTGTACTTCCGCGCCTCTGAGAGTATCACGCTGATGGAATCCGTCGTCACATTCTGGAACTCATCGAGGTAGAGGTAGAACGGCGGGTAGTCCCCCTTGCCACTCCTTGCGAGCGCTGCCATCAGGAACTTCCCGACGAGCACAAGGCCGATGAGGTGGGCATTGATATCACCCAACCGCCCCTTCGAAAGGTTGACGAGGAGGATCTTCCTCGTATCCATAATCTCCCGAATATTGAGCGTGGATCGCTCCTGCGCAATGATGGGGCGCATAATGTCGTTCGTCGTGAAGATGTCGATTTTGTTCGTGATGTAGGGTGCGTAGTTCTGCAGCCCCATCTCTCCCGTTGCCTTGAGCGCAATATCCCGCCAGAACTGCACGACAGTGGGGTTCTTGCAGCGCCGCAGCTTCATCTCCCGAAACACCTCATCAGCAAACACGCGGGCAATATCGAGGAGCGTCATCCCGGTTTCCGGATCCTCCATTACGAGGAGTGCGGCGTTTCTGAAGTACTGCTCAAAGGCGGGCCCCATGCTCTCCGGCACATGGGCGTACAGCTTCTTGAAGATAGCGATGAGCTCATTGACGACAAAGGTCTTCTCTTCCGGTCGCGAAGGATCATATTCAAGCATATTGAGGCCGAAGGGGTACGCCGTGTTTGCTGGATCGAAGTAGATGACATCGTCGTGCCGCTCCGGTGGCACCTGCGAGAGCACCTCATCCACATCCGCCCCGTGAGGATCAATGAAGCATACCCCCTCCCCGTTGCGTATGTCTTGCACTATGAGCTGCTTCAGCAGCGTCGTCTTCCCGGTGCCGGTTTGTCCAATCACGTAGAGGTGCCGAAGACGATCCTGTGGCAGCATCACGACTGGCGTCCGTACCCCTTGGTAGACGTGCTCCCCGAGCACGACTCCCCCCTCGGTCGGAACGCCCTGCGGGAGCGGTGATTCGCGGGAACGACTCTGCCGCATCGCCTCAGGCACCGCCGTTGCATCAAACGGAATGTGCATCACCGATGCAAGCTCTTCCAGCGAGAGAATCGTCTCGCGAGCAGGCGCGCGAGAACGGAGCACGAACGATCGCACCATCTGCGCCAACCGACGGCGTGCTACTGCTTCAAACACGAAACGGTTGCCGAGCGGATTCGTGAACTGGCTGAAGGCGGCAATGATGTCGTGTGCCGCGGTCTTCGCCACCGCACCTTGCTCTGCAGAGGCAACGAGTCGGATCCCCACCGAGACGAGGGGGGTCTTCATTTTCTTCTGCAGGAGCTCCCGCACCGCCGGGTTCCGTTCAGTGTGCTTCTTCTCCTCCTTCTCCTCTTCCTTCTGCGAGAAGGCGAGCTCCTTGAACGCCCTCCCCACCTCAACGAGCACGCTCGCCACCGTCCCCCTCGTCGCCTCCCGGAACGCAGCGTGGAGCGAAAGCCCCTCATCGAGTTTCGCCAGCGTCGTTTCGATGCGGGCGAGAGCATCCTCCGCCGGCGCAATTGTGAACTGCAATGCCGCACCCACCCCCTGCTGTTCGAGACGAGTGAAGGCCTCCAAGATAACGCGAAGCGGATCTCCCTTAATATCCTCAAAGGTTGCAATAGGGAGCACCCACGGCTCTTTCAGCGAACCTTCATAGGCAACTACCTCCCCCGATTCTGCAAAGGGGTTGTAGTCTCCCGGCACCTCCTCAAAGACCACATTGGGAAAGAGCGAGGTAAGCATTTTCTCAAACGCACTCTTGTGCTGCGTGGGGACGGCGACGTAGAAGCCGATGGTGCCGGCATCCTCCGGCACCGCAATTTCAAGGACACTGTGGCCACTCCGTTCTCTCTCATCGTAGAAAGAGAGGAGGCCGGCGTAGAGCTGGACCATCTTCGTGAGCACCACATCGGCGGCCTGCTCATCCTCCGGGAGCGCCCGCGCTACCCGCACCTCGTAGAGCGTCATCCGCAGCGTCCGCTGCAACGGGTCCCGCTCCCACAGCCCGTGGGCTGGATAGCCCGCCTTGAGGTAGGCGACGAGAAACCGGTGGGCATCATCGAGGATGTGGGGGCCAGAACGCTCCGCCACGGTGAGCATATTCTTGATGCCCTTCGTGAGCATAATGTCAGCGAGAGAAGCGATGATTTCGTCGTGGCGTTCCGGTGGGATGGCGAGGACAATCGCCCGATGGTGCTCCACTTCAGCTTCTGAGAGAGCCGGCTGCGTTGCAGGGGTTTGGTGGTAGGGTGTCTTTTGATATTGCTCAATCGTTGCCCGCTCCGCACGTTCCTGTTCCTCCGGCGAAGCTCCTTCGAGAACGCGTAACCGTTTCTGGAGTTCTGAGCGGAGGTACGCTGCTTCCTCTCGTGCTGCATGTGCATCACTGTGTGCTTCAAGAGGATGCGCCATCACGCTCTAGTATAGGCTACCTGCCGCACTTGCACATCAACAGGAGTTCCTGTACCTTAGTGAGAAGGGTTTTGCCGACAACGCACAATAAGCCGCTCCGCACGAGGCAAGGAGCGCACATAGCTTGTCGCAACCCATACCCATTACCCATACACCAACCACCATCAGTCCCCACGCCCGTGGCGCAGCGGGTGGGGCACATAACGAAAAAGGCCTATGCCATTGTTTGATATGAAGGTGCTCAATGCGGTCGTTGACCAGCTCGAGCAGGAGCGGGGCATACCCCGCGATCGAACCCTGCAGGCAATTGAGGCGGCGCTCGCTACCGCCTACAAGAAGGAGTATGGGACGCGCGGGCAAGTGATTCGCGCCTTCTTCAATCCGGAAACCGGCGATGTTGACTTCGCGCAAGTGAAGAGAGTGGTCGCGCGAGAGGAGGTGCGAATGCCGGGCGAAGAGGAGCGTGAGGAGAAGCGCGAAGCGCCCCGCTTCATCCCAGAACAGCACATCCTCGTTGAGGACGCGCGACACATCAAGCGTGACGCGCAACCGGGCGATGAGATACTCTTCCCACTGGAGGCGAAAGAATCGTTCGGCCGCATCGCAGCGCAGACTGCCAAACAGGTCATTATTCAGAAGATACGGGAGGCCGAACGAGAGGCGGTGTACGCTGAATTTGCCTCGAAAGAAGGAGAAATCGTCGTTGGGACGGTGCAGCGGATAGAACGGGGCAACGTGTTCGTCGAACTCGAGAAGGCAACGGGTGTGATGCCGCGGGAAGAACAGATTCCCGGAGAACGGTTCCGCCCGGGAGAGCGTATTCGCGCCCTCCTTATGAAGGTGGATGAGAGTCCCCGCGGCGTGTACCTCCGCCTTTCCCGAGCCCACCCGCGGTTCCTCGCAAAACTCTTTGAGCAGGAGGTGCCGGAGCTGCGCAACGGATCGGTGGCAATCCGTGCGATTGCGCGCGAACCCGGAAGTCGATCTAAGGTAGCGGTGGTTTCCTTCGATGAGCATGTGGACCCAATTGGATCGCTCGTGGGGAGCCGGGGTGTCCGGGTCTCTGTCGTGATTAGCGAGCTCGGTGGCGAGAAAATAGACGTCGTCGAGTGGAGCGACGATCCCGCCTACTTCATCGAAGAGGCGCTGCAACCTGCTCGGGTTCTCGATGTCGCGCTCGATGAGGAGAACCGCATTGCACGCGTGACGGTGAGCGAAGACCAGCTCTCCCTCGCCATTGGTCGGGGTGGGCAAAACGTGCGCCTCGCCGCAAAGCTCACCGGCTGGAAGATCGACATCAAGCCCGCAGAAGGGGCACAGGTGAGCGAGGTGCTCTCGCCTGAGCTCTCCGAACTCGTGGAAGCGCTCTCCCCCACGAGTGAAGCGGCGCAGATCTCTTCCGAGGAGTCTTCAAACAATGAAGCGACCCAAACGCAATCCCAACCGGCAGCCGCATCAGAAGCGTCACAACCAACAGAGGGAGCAACAGTACCTGAACCGGAAAAAGCGTAAGCAGACAATGGAAGAGTAATCGCTTGGCTTGCACAGCGGCTTGCAGCGTCGTATGCTGAGCATTCGCCGCAGCGAACCAATGAGCATTCTCAGAGGTTCTATTACGAGCAATAACCCGTGAAAATCGTATGAATTTGTGGCACGACATCCCTGCGGGAAGCGAGGAGGCGATGAATGTGATCGTCGAGATCCCCCGCTTCTCGAAGAACAAGTACGAGATAGATAAAAAGACAGGGCTCATCAAGCTCGATCGCCCAATGCACACCGCGCAGGACTACCCCTTCGACTACGGCTTCGTGCCGCAAACTTACTGGGATGACAACGACCCGCTCGATGTCATCCTTCTCACCACCTACCCGCTCTTGCTGGGCATCCTCGTAGAAGCGAGACCAGTTGGCCTGCTTGAGATGACCGACGATGGGGAGGAAGACCACAAGATTATTGCGGTGCCTACAGAAGACCCGCGGTTTGCTCGTGTGCTGGATCTCAAGGATATCAATCCCCACACACTGAAGGAAATAGAGCACTTCTTCGCCACCTACAAGAAACTGCAGGATAAGGAGGTGGTGGTGAAGGGATTCTCTGGTGCTGCCGAAGCTCGGGCCGCCTTCGCACGCGCGAGAGAGCTCTATCGGGAACGTTTCGCCTCCGACGGCGCGTCATCGTGACCTGATGAGGAGTGAGACTTATCCCCACTCTAGGCCCTTGCCTGCGGGTGGGTGTGGTATGCTTTGTCACAGGCAAGGAGTGAGGAAGTGATCGTTTTCGCTCGCGAGAGATGGAGCCTCTTTCTTATTACCAGTCTGCGTTAAGAGCGCCTACACCCTTATGACGAGCACAATCCGTCACCTCGCTTACCAGAGTCTTATCGCGGCTGCCGCCCTCGTCGGTGCGATGCTCCTCAGCGCACTCCCTATCCAAATCCAAGCCTCGAGCGACGCGCTGCGTTCCAGTGACGCTGCAGGCAGGAAGGAGCCGCCTTCGGCGCGAACGATCCCTCCGCTTCCCCCTCAGCCTGCAGAGGTCCCGCTCCGAAAAGGAGAAGGTCACCAGCGGGGAGAGAGGTCTCCTGTGCAAGGTGAACGCCCCATCCCCAAGCCTCATCTTCGAAAACCGCTTGAAATCTCGCCAAAAGCAGTGAGCATCCAGGCGAAACGAGAAGTATTGGAGGAGAAAGAAAAGATGTTGAAGGAGAAGCGGGAACGAATGGAGCGGTTCGAGCGCCAGCGCATGCTCCGGGAGGAGGCGCGAGCGCGAGAGGGCGAGTTTGAAGAGCGCAAGGAGCAGTTGCGTCAACGGCTCGAGGAGCGGCGTGCAAAGGCTCGCGAACAGTTAAAGGAACGCCGACGTGCGCTCGTCCTTCGCATTGATGCGCAGCTACAAAAAACCTTCAAGCGGATTAAGGAACGTCTCTCGGCAGCGGTGGTTCGCCTCGAGAAGGTGGCCGACAAGCTGGAACGACGACTCAATCTCCTCGATGACCGGTTCGGCGCACGAGGGTTTGATAGCGCCGCCCCTCGAGCGGCGCTCGAGGAGGCTCGTGCCGCCATCGAGGAAGCACGGGGTCAGGTGGAAGCTCTCTCCTTCACGATGGACCTCTCGAGCCTCGCATCGCAGGAGGCATCCGACGACACTCGCATTGGCGAGGCTATCCGAGACGCGGTACAGGAAATGCGCTCGGAAGTGCGAGGAGCAATACAAGCAATCCACAATGCCCGGCGGACACTGATAGAAGCGGTACGGGCTACGCGCGTGGCGCTTGGAGAGGTAAGACGGTCAGCCCGACCAAAGCAGGACAGGACTCCAGACGAAGACGCGACGGCTGCCTCTGGCGAGCAAAACGAACGCTAAGCAAACACTGCTTTCCTAAGAGTTATCCGCCCAGCCACATAACACCTCTCGCGTATGACAGACCAGCAAATTTCTCCTTCCTCTACCCAACCAGAGGGTGCTGTTCACCAAACAGCTATGCCCAACGAATCTCAAGACTCACCATCGCTGGAACGGGCTCCAGTTGGCCCTATCATTGCTGCCATTGTGGTGGTGGCAGTCCTCGCCATTGGAGGACTGTACTACTGGGGCAATCAGGCGAACGAAGTAGCGCAAGAGGAAGTAGGAACCCTCCCGGAGCAGCCGCAGGAGTCGGCCCCTTCCCCGGAAGCGCTCCAACAGGTGAGTGATCAGACCGACCTCGACACCATTGAGTCGGAACTGCAATTTGATGTGCAGCAGCTCGATGCGGAGTTGCAGAATCTCGACGCGGAGCTACAGTTCTAGTGGCACAATCCGGCATTCCAACGCACTGCCCCTGCTGCGGCCGCAGCAGGGGCAGTGCGTTGGAGTATCCCACTACCTATGGTAGAGTGAGCCACTATGGCTGATACCCAGACACCTCCCCCTCCTGTCATCGAAAAAGTCGAACGCGCACCCCACAGTGAGGTGCACATTTCCGGCACCGTGCCACCTGCTGCCCACACCTTGCTGCGCCAACAGGCGATCGCCAATCTCGCTCAGCACCTCGTGCTCGACGGGTTTCGCCCCGGCAAGGTGCCACCTGCCATTGCAGAGAAGCATTTAGAGCCACGCCGCGTTATTGAGGAGGTGCTGCGCCTTGCCCTCGAGCCGCATCTTCCCAAACTCCTGCGCGAGCACGCTCCGCGTCCGGCAGCCCAGCCGATGCTTGTGGTGGAGGAGCAGAATGTGTCCGAAGGCGAAGGTATTCCCTTCACCCTCATCGTTCCCGTGTACCCGGATATCACGCTCCCGGACTACCGCGCAATCGCCCGTTCCATCATTCAAGAGAGCGCCTCCTCTTCCGATGGAGGAGAAGAGGAGGCGGTGGAACGCGCGCTTACCCTCCTGCGGAAGGAACACGCGCTCAAGACCAGAAAGGAACTCAACCCCAATGACACCTCAACGATCGACGACATCCGTGAAGAGGATCTCCCGCCCCTCACCGACGAAGTGGCACGCGGCCTTGGGCCCTTCCAGTCGGTGCAGGAGCTCCGAGAAGCCCTGCGGAAGGATATGCACACCTACCTTGCCGCAGAGCGCACGCAGGCAACGCGGGAGGCGCTTCTGCAAGCGCTTATTGCTGCTACCCCCTTTGAGGTGCCCCGCATCTTCGTAGAGCTGGAGTTGATGAGAATGATGGAGGCAATTGCCGTGCAGCTTGCTGCGGCGGGCAAGACGCTCGAAGCCTTCCTTGAAGCGCAGGGGGAGCAGCGAGAAAAGCTACTGCAATCATGGGAAGAACAGGCCACACTGCGGGTGAAAGGACAGCTCCTCCTCAACGCCATTGCGCAGCAGGAGGGGATAACGCCTGATGAGAACCGTGTGCAGAAGGAAGCGGATGCGGTCCTTGCCCGCAATCCTGCCCTCAATCGCGAGCAGGTAGCATCCATCATCCGCCAGCAGCTGCAGAACGAGGCGGTGTTCCACCTCCTCCTTGGCGGTCAGCAGGAGTCTCCCTCTCCTTCACCGGCAACAAAGGAAGGAAAGGAGGCGTGAAGAGTTGCTCTGCATTGGAGCGCTTGCTAGGATGGCACCACCTATGACCTACCTGATACCTACGGTTATCGAGAAAACCTCCTTTGGAGAGCGTGCCTACGACATCTACTCACGGCTCCTGAAAGAGCGTATCGTGTTCCTGGGGGGCACCATCAATGATGCGGTAGCGAACACCGTGGTTGCCCAGCTCCTCTTCCTCGAAGCAGAGGACCCGAAGAAAGATGTTTGGCTCTACATCAACTCCGGCGGAGGTGTCGTCTCTGCCGGCCTCGCCATTCTCGACACGATGGAGCATATCAAACCGAGTGTCGCCACCGTCTGCATTGGTATGTGCGCCTCAATGGCATCAGTGGTGCTCTCGGCGGGGGAACGAGGAAAGCGCTACATCCTGCCAAATGCGGAGGTGATGATTCACCAACCGTGGGGCGGAGTGGAAGGGCAAGCCTCCGACATCGAAATCACAGCGCGGCACATTCTCCGCACGCGCGAACGGTTGAACCGAATCCTCGCCGAGAACACAGGGCAGAAGCTCTCCCGCATCGAGAAGGATGTGGACCGCGATTTCTTTATGACCGCAGAGGAGGCGGTAGCCTACGGCATTGTCGACCATATTCTTTCCCCCGCCCGACAGAAGAAGCAACGGGGGCGCCGTTGAAGGAGGAGGGGAGCTGTGCTACCCTAGCCCATTGGCAAGAGGGGTTGGGTATGGAGCGGAAAAGAGGCTCCTCTTCGCTGGTTTCGTTATCCATCCGTGGTATGTGGCGCACTCAAGGAGACGTGTCGTGCAAGCAAGCAGGTAGTCTGCACAGGCTTCCATCCACAACGAGTGCTCGCAAGAGCGTGAGGTTGCTTCTCCATTACGCTCGATTGGGAGTGTAGAACTGCTCATCCTCCTTCTGATGCGCCGCAGCCACCTTGTGTGAGCGGGTGCGTATGTCGTTCTCCCTGTTCCTCGCCCTCATCGGAGTATTCGCCCTCGGCGGGGCAGTAGGCTACATCCTGCGATGGGCTATTGCGTTATCCAAGCGCGGCTCGCTCGAGCTGGAACTGAAGCAGCGCCTACTCGAGGCAAAGGAGGAGGCGTCGAAGATACTCGAGCGGGCTGAATCGGAGGCGCAACGCCTCCTTGAAGAGCGCCTTGAGTCCATTACGGAACGAGAACGGAGTGTACAGAAATTAGAGGAACGCCTCATTGCACGAGAAGAGGCGCTCGACAAACGCCTCGCCGAGTACGAAGCGGCCCAAAAAGCCATCGAGGAAGAAAAGCAGCGGCTCGTCAAGGAGCAAGCGGCAATTGCAAAGCAACGGGAAGAGGTGCAGACAGCACTCGAAAAGGTTGCCGGTATGTCGCGGCAGGAGGCGCTGGAAGCGCTCTACGCTCGACTGGAGCAGGAGCACGAGGAGGATATTATGCGGCGCATTCACAAACTCGAGCAGGAGGGAGAGGCTCGATTCGAGCGGAAGGCGCAGGAAATCCTCACGAGCGTGATTCACCGGCTCGGCAATTCTGTCGCTTCTGATGTGATGGCGACCATCGTCCCTATCCCTTCGGAAGATATGAAAGGGAAAATTATCGGAAAGGAGGGACGCAACATCAAGGCGTTTGAGCGGGCAACCGGGGTTGAAGTCATTATCGACGACTCCCCTGGCACGATTATGCTCTCCTCATTCGATCCAATTCGTCGGCAAATTGCCCGTATTGCGCTGGAGAACCTTATGCTCGACGGCCGCATCCAGCCAGCACGGATCGAGGAGGCTGTTGAGAAAGCGAAGGAAGAGGTCAATAAAATCATCAAGCAGAAGGGGGAGGAGGCCGCCTACGAAGCAGGCGTCTTCAACCTAAACCCGAAGACGCTGATGATACTCGGCCGCCTCTACTTCCGCACGAGCTACGGGCAGAATGTGCTCCAACACTCGGTGGAAGTGGCACTCCTTGCCGGAATGCTTGCAGAAGAGCTCGGTGCTGATGTGCAGGTAGCGAAAGCCGGTGGTCTCGTGCATGACATTGGCAAGGCGCTCGACCATGAGGTGCAGGGGTCCCATGTGGAAATTGGTCGCAAAATTCTGATGAAGTTCGGGGAAGACGAGCGCATTATCAAAGCGATGCAGGCGCACCACGAGGAGTATCCGTATGAGACGATTGAGTCAGTCATCGTCCAGGTTGCCGATGCCATCTCTGCCGGCCGGCCGGGTGCCCGCCGTGATAGCGTGGAGCAGTACCTCAAGCGTCTTGAAGACTTAGAGGCAATTGCTACCTCCTTTGAAGGGGTACAGAAGGCTTATGCACTCTCAGCGGGCCGCGAAATTCGTGTCTTCGTGCAGCCGGAGGTAGTTTCCGATGTCGGGGCTCGCACGCTCGCCCGCAACATTGCTCGCCGTATTGAGGAAGAGCTCCGCTACCCCGGCGAGATTAAGGTGCACGTGATCCGGGAGAACCGCGTTGTAGAATACGCACGATAGGCCACGGCAAGCCGGACCTATCCCCTGCGGGCACACCGCTCAAGGTGCCGCTTGTTCCTGATGACCTCGCAGGCGATACGCGTGCGCCTCAAACACCCCAAGGATACGCACCTCGTCGGCAAAGAATGAGAGTTCCCTGAGCGCGTGCTGCATCGCGCTGCTTTCAGGATGTCCTTCCACTTCAATGTAAAATTGGGCGCGGGAGAACCGATCACCCGTGAGGTGCGACTCTATCTTCGTGAGGTTGAGTGCCGCGGTGGCAAACCCACCAATCGCCTTGTAGAGGGCCGCCGGCACGCTCTTGAGGGTAAACCAGAGCGCGGTGAGGAAGCGTGCCCCGCGCCGCAAGGGTGGATACGGTTGCGGAGCAGGGGCAAGCACGATGAACCGCGTCGTGTTGTGGTCTTCATCCTGCACATTCCTCGCGAGCACTTTGAGGCCGTAGTAAGTGCCGGCTGCCCGCGAGGCAATGGCGGCAATCGTCGGGTCCTCGCGTCGGGCAACCTCAGCAGCGGCGCCCGCCGTATCGTCAAATGGCACCGGCTCAATCCCTTCCCGCTCGAGAAAGGCGGCACACTGCGCGAGCGCTTGTGGGTGGCTCAGCACCCTTCGGATCGTGCGTCGGGTTGCCTGCGGCACTCCGAGGAGCTGGTGCCGAATGGGGAGGAACCACTCCCGCACAATCTGGACTGGAAACCGAGGGAGCAACAACTGCACATCGCTCACCCGCCCCGCCGTGGTGTTCTCAAGGGGAAGACAGGCATACGCGTCCGACTCTCTCTGGAGCCTCAGGAATACTTCCCGAAATGTGGGGAGCGCGACAACCTCCGCATCTGGGAACATCCCTCGGGCAGCCTCCTCCGAGTAGGCGCCACGCTGACCCTGAAAGAGCACAACCCTCGGGGCCATGCCGCTCATCGTGCCACACCTCTCCTTTCCTTGCCACTCCACAGAAAATCTGTTGCCCTTTTCCCAATTTTTGCCTACAATACTTTGGGATTATCGGAAGCACCATCACACCAAAATTATTGGAGCAGCACGGCTAATACGCAGCACTATGAACAAGCAAGACATTATCGAGCGCGTCCGCGATGTGCTCGGAAGCACCCGGGCGGATGCAGAACGCGCGGTCAACACCGTTGTGGAGACGATTGTTGGAGCAGTCGCGCGGGGAGAAGAGGTCTCTGTCGCGGGTTTGGGCACCTTCCGCCGGCGCGAGCGGAAAGCGCGCACCGCACGCAACCCGCGCACCGGCGAGACCGTTCGGGTTCCCGCAACGAAGGTGCCGAAATTCACCGCTGCGAAAGGCTTCAAGGATCGCGTGGCGCGTGGTCGGTAGGCGCCGAAGCAGCCTGCCTACCACCACAAAACCTCCGCCAAGGCGGAGGTTTTGTGGTATACTCGCGTTGCGCGGGTGTAGTTTAGTGGTAAAACATCAGCCTTCCAAGCTGAAGTCGGGGGTTCGATTCCCCCCACCCGCACCGGCTACCGCTTTGGAGGCGCCGGAGACACCACTTCGAGCACGTCTTGAGATGGCCACTATGGCACAATAGTGGTGCAACACTGGTCTCTATGGGGACATCTGCCCGAGTGCGCGTCTTTGGAACGTTCTGTCTCCTCGTAGGGCTCTTCCCAATCGCAAGCAACGCAGCGGTATCCATCGTTCGGCAGCCGATCTGGTTTGAGCCGAACCTGTTTTTCGCTGGCGACACTGTTTCCATCTACCTCCCCCTCTGGAACAGCAACGACTTTCCTGTGGAGGCGGATGTCTCCTTCCTCGTCAATGGAGCAACAGTCGCATCAACGACGCTACGCTTGCCTGAAAAGGGAGGTGTAATCGCCCGAGGAGTGTGGCGGGCAAAGGAAGGAACCGCCTATCTCACCGCTCGCATCAGCGCTGTTCGTCGCCGAACGCTCCTTGGCACCACAAAACCACTCACGCTCCCCACCTCCACCCGCTCCCTCGCCATCGAGAGGAAGATCTTCGTGGATCGCGACACCGACGGTGACCGCATCGGCGACCGTCGGGATCCGGATGATGACAACGACGGACTCACCGACGCAATAGAACGACAGAGAGGCACGGATCCGAGGAATCCCGACACCGACGGCGATGGTATCCCTGATGGGGAAGAAGTGCAGCGCTACGGCACGAACCCGCTGCTTGCCGACAGCGACGGTGATTCCCTCCCCGATGGGAATGAGGTGCGCGGCGGGACCAACCCGGTTCTCGCCGATTCCGACGGCGACGGGGTGAAGGATGGGGAAGACTGGTTCCCCCGAAACCCACAATTGAGCGGAACTCGAGCCCGTTCGGCGTTGCGCTACACCATCGCCGCAGCAGCTCCTGCCGCCAGTACCGCAGGAT
>WFWM01000003.1 GCA_015491145.1 Patescibacteria group bacterium
CTCCCAGCCTGCGCCGTAATACGAATTTCATCGACGAACGCCATAGGCTACGGCTCAATCTACTCTCTTTCCCTTGGGAGCGCAAATGAAGCGCGTATGTTACACTGCCTTCGATGATTCTCCTCTACATCGTCGTCGCCCGCTACCTTACCCTCGTGCTCGCAGTGTGGCTCGCAGCAGAGGTGGTGCGTGGTGTCGAGGTGACCTCGCAGGTAACGTTATGGGTTGTCGCCTTCCTCCTCGGCCTTTTCAATCTCACCATCAAGCCGATCCTGTTCCTCCTCACGCTCCCGCTGACGATCGCTACCTACGGTCTTTTTGCTCTCGTGCTGAATGCGGCTCTCCTTTGGTTCATTGCGTCATTCACAGAAGGCTTCACCATCACCCACTTCTTTGCCGCCGTGCTCGCCTCTCTCATCATTTCCCTCGTGAGCACCGCCTCGTGGTGGCTGCTCCAGTGGTGGGGGCAACGGGTGGTATTCCATTCGCAAGAGAGATGGCACTGGTGGATGTAGAACGCGATGCGAATTACACAGCGAATTCGTGATTTGATAGAGGAGAAACAGAGTGCCATTATGGCAGGGCTCGATCCTGCTCCTGCCCAACTCGGCAGGGAGCAGTACAGCCTACCGCCTTCAACCGACACACTTTCCTTTGCACGACATTATGTTGCAGCCGTCGTCCCTTATGTGGTTGTGCTCAAGCTCAACGTTGGCTACTTTCTCTACCCCGACGGCATTCGCCACATACGGGCAATCGTCCGGCATGCCCACGTATGCCGGGAACATTGAAGCGATGGTAGGGATTGCCTGTTTCTCGCACCGGGTGTCGGCGCACAAGGAGGCAGGATGGCAAACCTGCTTACGGCAGGCGCACCAAAAGATCGAACCATCTTCTCCGTCAGCAGGGCGCTTATGTTTCCGAATGGGAGCGCTTTACCCCCCTCCCAACAAGCTGATGCCGCAAGGAAACTTCGAGACGAGTGGCGTATGGTAACCACGACCCTTGATCGTGCGCTCTAACCCTCGCTGCCTCAACCTCGCAGAGCGAGGTGGCTTCGCGCCGCCCTCCGTTCGATTCCCCTATCCCTGCACAGGGGCATAGTCGTTCGGAGCTCCGCTCCTCACTCCTTGCGCTGTGCGGGATGGGGGAATCGAACCCCCGACTCGAGCTTGGGAAGCTCGCGTTTTACCACTAAACTAATCCCGCTCCCTCTCCCACCGTATCCTAAACCACAATCGCTCGCTTGCAAAGTCCTCACCAGGCTCGGGCTGCGAGGAACGCACAAACCACACCGCTATTTCCCCGGGGTAAGGACCGTTGCGACCCCGCTTCCTCCTCTCCTCGAGAGCGGCGAGTTCATGCTCCACGGCCTTCAGCTGCTCGAGGCGAGCCTCCCTCGCTTGAGCGAGTATCGCAACAAGCTGCCACTGCTGGATACCCCGCCAAAGAAACGCAATCCCGAGGAAAAAGAGGGAGAGAAAGATGCTGAGTCGCCACGCTACCTGCAGCGCCGGATGCGCTTTCCTGCGACGAGAGAGACCCCGATGGTTCCGCACACCTCGCATACAAAATCATCCTACCAACCTCCGCCCTTGCCCTTCCACTCTTGTTCCGCTACAGTAACGGCAATGTACTCGCCGCGTGCCAAGAAATTCTTCCGCACGGTAGGCGTCATGCTCGCCCTCCTGCTCGCTGCTGCCATGGTGCTCACCTTTACCCCCATTCTCTTTTTCTAGCCTCCCCTTTCCCCATTCACCGATCCCGCAGGAGAGCATGCATCACCTCCGGCGGGATTCGCACTCTTGCGTGCTGGAGGAGACGCTTCTTCCCCTTCTTCTGCTTCTCAAGCAATTTCCGCTTTCGGGTTACATCACCACCATAGAGATGGCCGGTCACATCCTTTCGAAGCGCCGGCAACCGCTCAGAGGCAACAATCCGCCCCAACGCACGAGCCTGAATCTTGAGCACAAAGAGTTGGCGAGGGAGCACCTCTTTCAGACGGGCAACAAGCCTCCTCGCCTCCTCCTCAAGCCGCCGCACCGGCACGACGCGCGCGAGCGCCGGCACCTCCTCATCGGCAAGCAGCACATCGAGCCTCGTGAGGTGTCCCTCCCGCATCCCGAGAGGAACATAGGAGAGCGACGCAAACCCCGAGGAGACGCTCTTGATGCGATCGTGCAAGCCGCGCATCAGCTCACGCAACGGTAGCTCCACCTCCACCGCAAGCCGCCCATCGGAAAACTCAGCGAGGTCCGTCATCGTTGCTTCAAATTCGTGCCACAATGGCATCAGCGCATCGAGATGCTCCGGAGGCGTGATGACGGTTGCACGCACCCACGGTTCAAATACCCTTGCCACCTCTCCGTAGTGGGGAAAGTGCGCCGCGGTGCGCACCAAGCGCCGCTGCCCCGTGCGAAGCTCCACCTCATACTCGAGTGAAGGCTGCGTCACGGTGAGAGAGACATTGAACTCACGCTTCAGGCGCTCGAGAATGATTTCAAGGTGGAGCATTCCGAGAAAGCCAACCCGAAATCCTCGCCCCAGTATCCCTGAGGTTTCCTCCTCATACTGCACCGCAGCATCGGTGAGGCGGATGCGCGTGAGCGCCTGCCGGAGGTGGTCAAAGTCATCCTGACTCTCCGGGTAGAGCGAAGCCCACACCATTGGCTGCGGCTCACGAAAGCCCTTGAGCGGCGGCACATTGCGGCTGGCTGCCAGCGCAACCGTGTCGCCGATACGCGCGATGCCCGGTTCCTTAATTCCTGTAATGATGTAGCCAATGCCCCCTTCTGTCAGCACTGCTTGCGGTTGCCGCTCTGGCGTGAAGATGCCGACCTCCGAAGCTGAAAATGAAACCCCACCGGCAAGGAGCTGGAGCTCCTGCCCTTTGCGGAACTCTCCCTCAAACACGCGCACGAAGAGTATCACCCCCTGATGATCCGAGTATTGGAAGTCGAAGATGAGCGCGCGAGGCTGACCGCTTGCCCCTTCTTTCTGCAACGAAGCGTGCGGAGGCGGGACACGCCGCACGATTGTGTTGAGGAGCTCGACGACTCCTTCCCCAGTTTTGCCAGAAGTGAGCAGCACCTCTTTTGGATCTATGGCGAGGAGACGGGCGAGCGCATCGCGCATCTCCCCTACCCGGGCGGTGGGGAGATCCACCTTTGAGAGCGCAGGGATGATCGTGAGGCCCTCTTCCCGCGCTGCCTCGAGCACAGCAAGCGTCTGCGCTTCAATACCCTGCGACGCATCAACGAGGAGCACCACACCCTCCACCGCCTTCAAAGCCCGAGACACCTCGTAAGAAAAGTCTATGTGCCCAGGGGTATCGATGAGGTGAATCACCACTGCTGCCCCTGACTCAGGATGCTGCCACGGCAGCTGCACCGGCTGCATCTTGATCGTGATGCCCCGTTCCCGTTCGAGCTCCATCATATCGAGCAGTTGCGGACGCGCCTTCCGCGCATCGACAACACCGCACACCTCGAGCATCCGATCCGCAAGGGTGGATTTGCCATGATCCACATGGGCAATGATGCCAATATTGCGTATCTCCATATGCGGCCTTCACCCTATCCTCCGACGCTCCGTCTCGCAAGCGCAAGGAGCTCCCGCACTACCAAAACACCAGTCAACCAGCTGACTGTGCCATAGACCACGATTCCCGCTATCCCTGCAATCGCTCCCTGTAGGAAGATCCCGATACCGGTTTCCATCGCAACCTTCGATGCCATCCAATTGAGCGTTCCATACATTGCCGCACCTGCCACAAACGCCGCAGCAACGGCACGGAGGAGGAGGAAGCCAATCTCACGCACCACGATGGGGAACCGTACCGCAAGCGGGGCAAGCAAGAGTATCGCCTGCACCAAGAGTGCAACGGTGAACGCAATTGCAAGGAACGCGATGCGGATGTCTGAAACCCCTCCAAGGCGCAGCAGCTGAGCAACCCATGCCACTATGGAAGGGGAAGTCTCGGCAAGCCAAAGGAGGAAGGCGCCTCCTCCGACACCGGCAGCTGCCCCACCAAGAGCGGAGAAGAAGGGAAACAGGTTCCGCTGCATCGCGTACCACGACCGCGCAAAGAGGAGAATGAGCCCCTGCGCCGGGAGCGCGAGAGCGAGGATCGCAAGCACCGCAGCGGTGAGCCTCGTATCCTCCCAGTCGAAGGCACCGGCGCCGTACACCACCCGCACAATTTGCGCTCGCACCACGATGAAGGCCACCATTGCAAAGAGCATCCACCAGAGAATGTGGCGCGCCGCGTAGCCGGCAACCTGCTGGAAGTGCTCCCACTTTTGCTCAGCAGCACCCGAGGCAAGGAGGGGGAAGGCGGCAGTGGTGTACGGAGCAGCAACGATGGAAAGTGGCACAGAGGCGAGGCCAAAGGCGAGGAAGAAGGAAGCAACCGACCCCTCGGCAAACCGGCTGCCTATGGCAGCAACGAGAAAGAGCATCCCCTGCCCTACCGCAAGTGCTGCAACGCGGGGGAGGCTCAATTGGAGCACGCGTCGTATTTCACCCCACGAGGGAAGCCAACGGACGCTGCGCTGAATATCTCCAAGCGAGATGGACCGCCAAACCCATACACCCACAAGGATTGCCTGCGCAAATGCCCCTGCTGTGACGCCACCTACTACTCCCGCAACACCCCAACGGGGAGCTGCCACGATGATGCTGCCGACAATGGCGAGATTGTAGAGGATAGGCGCAATACCATAGATAAGGAAGGCGCGCCGCCACTGGACTGCCGCAGCCCACAATCCTGTAAGCGCCAAGAGGAACGGCTGGAGGGCAAGAATACGCGTCAGCTGCACGGCCATCTCCTGTTGTGAAGGAGAAAAACCGGGAAACAATGCCGGGATGATGGCCGGTGCGGTCAGCCACATGAGCATGCTCCCCACCAACCCGCCAATGCCCAGTAAGATGCTCCACCGCACGAGGTATGCTGCCACTCCCTTCTCTCCGTGTTGCCGCATCTGTTGCGCAAGCAGGGGGATGACAATGAACGCAGAGGCACCGAGGCTTAGGATGAGGAAGAGGAGGTCGGGCAATCGGAACGCTGCAAAGTACACATCGAGCGCCCCTCCCGCGCCAAAGGTGCTTGCGAGGAGGCGATCGCGCAGGAGTGCGAGCAGTTGGTTGACGAGCGCAAGGAAAGAGACGAGCACAGCAGCTCGCCCCACCGCAGCCGCCGTGCCCGCCTTCCCGGCGCGCTTATCCATAGGGTTCCTATTGCGCCGGTTCGGCAACGGGTGGTTCTGAGAGATCTTCTACAGAAGGGGTCTCTTTCCCGTTTGATCCTCCCTCCTGAGCAAGAGGCGCCCGCCCTTCCTTGAGGTTCTTCAGCGCTCGTTGCACGAGTTCGTTGGTAGGATCAAGTTGAGCGAGCCTCTGGAAGCGCTCGAGCGCCTTTTTCTTTTCTCCTAGCTTGTATTCAGAAAGTCCTAGGAAGAAGAGGGCGTTCGCATACCGATTGTTGAGCGCTACCGCTCGACGAAACGCTTCTGCCGCCTTCTCATACTCCTTCTCATTGTAGTAGAGGAGGCCGAGCTGGAAGAAGTTGACCGGATTGTTTGGCTCGAGGATGGTGGTTGTCTCAACCGACCGGATCGCCTCATCCGTCTTCCCTTGCTGAATTTGGAGCTGCGCGAGGAGGAAGATGGCCGGTGTGTAATCGCCTTTCAACTTGAGCGCCTCCTCGATGTAGCGTTCCGCCTCCTCATACTCCTGCCGTGCTGCCTCAAGCCGAGCCAAGCCGAGGAGTAGCTCAGGAGAGGTGGGATTGAGTTCCCGCGCTTTCTCGTACGCCTCCTTCGCTCGATCGTATGCTTCGGGAACTTTGAGAGCGGTAAGGGTTTCGTACACCTGCGCCAAGGTGACGTAGTTGCGGTAATCTTGCGGATCCAACGCTATCGCTTGTTGGGCATTTTGGAGCGTGAGCGTCATAAGCTCTTGAAAACGCGAGCGACGCTCCTCCTCAGAGAGTTGTTGGTTATTGAGCACCTCGTTCATCTTCGCGAGCTGCGCTGCAACCGCAAACCGAAAGACGCTATCGTCGCGCATCAACTGCGACGCCCGCTGGAGGTGGGCAAGCACGGCATCCGGATTCTCCGCACGCTGTGCAAGCCCGATATGCCACCACGCGACAACCCGCTGCCCGATGACGAAGAGTCCGACGACGCTTGCAAGGAACAGTACGGTCAGGCCAAGCACCACCACGAAACCGAGTCGTGGGTTTTCCACAAAAGAGAACGAGAGCTCCCCGTACCCTGCCACCTGTTGACGGAGCGAAGCGTAGAACGCCCCAACGAAGAAGAAGAGCAGGATGATGAGCGGATAGGGAGGCGTACTCACAATGGCAAGTGTTGTAAGGTATGCCCCTCCTACAAACGAGGCAAGCGTGAAGAGGTACCACAAGGGATCAACGGTGGGGCGTAGCACGAGCGCACGAAAACCGCTCCAAAGGAAGACGATGATGAGCACGATCCAGGCTACCGCTCCAACAATCCCGGTCGTGATGAAGGCAGTCGGGAGGAAGCCGGTTGCATAGAGGAACTCCGTGTTCCAAAACGGCGTTGCGTTCACTCCTACGGATCGGTTCGCTACCCATTCCCGCCAAAAGAGCGATGGCCCAGCACCAAAGAATGGCGAGGCGTCGTACACCTTTTGTAGGATGTCGGCGGTTGCCTGCCACGAAGGTCGAACATCCACCGCCACCGCTCCAAAGAACGAGGCAAGCGGCGTGCTCAAGAGCGTGCCACTCAAGAGGAAGACGAGGGAGACAGCGAGGGTAAGGAGCGAAGCGAGTGAGAGGCTGGTAGGGCGGAAACCGGCACTCATTTCCGAGAGAGAGGACTCTTGCGCTGGAGCCTGCTCTTCTCCCTCTGGTGGATGATGGGTGGAAGAAGATGCGGGACGAATGTACCGCGAGGTAGTGATGCTATAGACGAATGTGGCGAGCGCGACACCGCCAACCAGCCACCATAAGTAGCTCACATTGGCCACCCCCAAGGCAAGGAGGGCAAGCGCGAGGGTTCCTCCCAAGGCGAACCGGATGCGAGGCTCATGGAAGGTGAACCCCACCAGCGCAACGAGGGAGAGCACCGCCATCAAGCCTGACCACATCGCAAACTGCACCCACGAGCCCACCGGCGTTGGTGCAAGCGCAACACCCCAGCTTGCGGCAATTTGCGGGAGCAGAGCGACAAACAGGGTGTAGATCCACCCGATCCAGTAGGAGAGGAAGAGCGTGGCGAAAAAGAAGAAAAAGTCCGAGCGGCTCCGAAGGAGGAGCGCGGCAAGCACTCCTGCTGCCGCCGCCAGCGCAATCGGAAGAAACGCATCAGCGGCAAACCCTTCGCCGAAGAACGAATTGAGGGGATGCGGGGAGAAGATGGTTGCAATGAGGTAGGCGATCGGGGGCGCAAGGAGCGTCCACACCGGCCACCACCGGGGAAGCACAATGTGGCGCTGCTGGAGCCACGCCACAATCGCAAAGGCAAGGAGGAGGAAGCCTCCGCCTATCCCAATAGCATACTTCGCCATTCCCACCGGCAGGAGCACCCCCCATGGAAGCAGGAGGAGCACTAACGCAGGCAATAGAAAGAGCAGCCATCGAGCGCAGCGCTGCGTGAGGGAGTTCGTCAATGCGTGCATAATAAAGCGCGGTTACCGAATGGGTAATGGACTGGTGCGTAGAATCAAATGATTACTCCACTGCTTCGGCCCAATAATCAATTCTTTCCGAAAGAAGCAGTGCACCGTGTAGTATACCGCACCCCTCCACGCTGTCTACGCACACACCAACGCCCGGGGGTTCAACCCCCGGGCGTTGGTGTGTGCGAGGCGCTCCTGCGTGTAAGCCGAATTCTGTCCCACGCACGCCTCGTGCGTGGGGGCAGCCATATCTCTGGGAGATGGGTTGCCCCATCCCTCAAGCGGCACTCCCTGCAGCGTGCACGCTCGCAGGGCACGGCCTTGCGCGCAGGTAGGAGTTTAGCCGTTTCACCGCCTGCCCCTTGGACCCGCAGGCAGGCGCTGCGCGGCGGGCTCGCGCCAGCGCTCCTTGCGGAGCGCTGCGTCTCTGTTCGCATCCCTCGGCACCGCCTCGCGCCTGATGCCGGACGGGTATTACCCGCTACCCTGCTCCAAGGTGCAACCCTTGGGCGCGTTCGGACTTTCCTCCCCTGCCCTCGTAGAGCAGGAGCGGCTGCCCCGCAGGAGACCGCTTTTTACAATGCCATAGAATGGCCAGCTTGGCAAGCCCTCGCTCGTCAATTCCGCCATTTCCCCTCGTAGCACCCTCCGGCTGACGTCGCTTCCTCCCCTCCCCTATTTCTGCTACCATAGCCGCAACGGAGGGGTGGCAGAGTGGTTGATTGCACCGGTCTTGAAAACCGGCGTCCGGGCAACCGGACCGTGGGTTCGAATCCCACCCCCTCCGCATATTTCTTCATCATGGTAGGGGTGCCTCGATCATCTTTCTTCCTTACGAACGAGGCGCTGAAGGGGGCCCTCCTTCCCCTTGCCCTCTTTATCGCCGGCATTACGCTCGGACTGGTGATTCCTAGTTCTCTCAATATTGGAGGAAAAGAGGTGGATTGGTATATCCTCTCGCTTCTCCTCTTCCTCATTGGCGTGAGTGTCGGGGCAGACAGGAAGGTGTGGGCTGCTCTAGGGAGCGCGAGGAAGACAATGCTGTTGCTCCCCCTCGTGGTGGTAGCGGGATCCTTCGTGGGAGCAGGAACGGTCGCGCTTGTCCTCCCAAGCATACCAATGAAGGAAGCGATCGCGGTGAGTGCGGGGCTCGGCTACTACAGCCTCTCGAGCGTCTTCATTACCCACTTGCGCGGTGAACTGTGGGGAACTGTAGCACTCCTTGCGAACCTCTTTCGAGAAACCGCCACGCTCCTTTCCGCCTCCTACCTTGCCAAACGATTCGGGCCTCTCGCCCCCATCGCAGCAGGAGGTGCAACCGCGATGGACGTTACCCTTCCCCTCATCGCAAAGTACTCAGGCAAGGCTTACGTCCCCCTCGCGGTGGCAAGTGGCGCCACGCTCACCTTCCTCGTCCCTTTTCTCGTCAGTGCGATCCTTCAGACAAATATGGTTGCTGCTACTGTATTCTCAATGCAAGACACGCTGCAAGGAGTGTTCTCCCTCCTCCTTCTTATGGTCGCTGGGGGAATCGTGGGCGTCCTCTTTCGTCAGGTGCAAGCGGTGCTTTCCCTCGTCGATTTCCTTACCAACATCACGATAGGAGCACTCCTCTTCTTCCTTGGCGTCGGTGTGGGGAACAATTCGACGGTGCTCAACAATCTCAGCTCCGTCGGTGTGCAAGCGCTGCTCATTGGTATAGGGGCAACAATCGGCAGTGTTTTGCTCGCCTCTCTCCTTACGCCGATGCTTCTTACGCGGGAGGGACAAAAGAGTCGCACGGCGTCACACCTTGACAAGATGCCTCGCCTGTCCTAGTATCGATCCCACTATGATCACGCTCGCCTAGATCCTCCCACGCAGCGCGTCAGAATCTGGTAGTCCGACGCGCGAGCTGCGTGTCTCTTACCCGCCTGTAAAAACCCAAAATCCTTCTTGAAGCAACTTACAACCTGCGGCCCTGCCGCATCTCCTTGTCATCTAGAATCACTTGTGCGCGTATGCATTCCCTCTCGCTTGCAATGCGGCAGCGCCTCGCTGCGCTCCTCAAAACGCTCCGAGCGCGGTACGCGCGGAGCGACGATCGTGGTGCCGCCCCCCTCTCCGGACCACGCTCGTCTCGCATGATGCAGAGCCTCGCTTCGATGCAGGTACTGTGGCGAACATTCACCACACCGGCAATGCGGCGCCTCGCAATAGTGGTGCTACTCCTCAACGGTATCTCCTCCGCGCTGTTCCTCCTCATCCCGCTCGTTGTCGGGATGCTCGTGACCGCAATTACTGCTCACAGCAAAGAGCAGCTCACCTTCCTGCTTGGAGCCTTCCTCACGCTCGCCATCGCGTTCCCTTTCGTCCAGTTCTTCACCTTCCTCGTCAACGAAAAGATGTGGCAAATCGCTACCTTCCACATCCATCGCACGCTCCATACGCAATTTATGCGCAAGCCCCTGAGTGCCCACATCACTGAAGGCGAGCACCTCAACTTCGAATCACTCGCCCGCGGAAAGGAATACGCACAGCAACTCCAGCAGATCCTCATCTACGGAGTGCCAGATATTCTTCTCTCGCTACTCCTCGCCCTCGGCTTCCTCCTTGCCCTCCACCCCATCTCTGGCGTTATCGGTATTGCAGGAACCACACTGGCCCTCGTCAGCGGCATAATCCTCAATCATCGTGTGTCCCGACAGTATCGTCCTATCGATGATGCAATCAACGAACAGTTTGCGGCGCAAGTAGAATCGTGGAACAAGGTGGTAGCACTCAAATCGGCAGGAAAGGAGCGAGAGGCGTCGGCTACGCTCCTTAGAAAATTTCGCATCGCCCTTGCCGACGATTTCTCCTTTTGGAAAAGAGTATTGGGGTGGTACGCGGCGCGCGACGGAATCAACGGTATCACGATGCTGTGCGCTACCATCGTCCTCGCCTACCAAGCGTGGTATGGTTCTGCCTCTGCAGGACTCTTCGTTCCCGTCATCAGCTGGCTCATCAGTCTGCGATTCACCGTCAACCGGGCAATCCAGACCGAACGCAGCCTGATGCGCATCCTCCCTCCCGTCAAACGAATGGTAGAGGAGCTTGAGGAGAAGGCTTCAGACAAGGCTGACATAGAGAGAAAAGGAAGTACACCCCCTCCTCCCCCTCCCTACGAGATCACCTTCCAGAATGTATCATTCCGGTACCGAGCGAGCGGCACGCTGGAGGAAGGGCTGCCCACGTTATCGCACGTCTCCTTCCGCATACAGCCTGGGGAGACCGTTGCGCTTATTGGCAAGAGCGGAGCCGGCAAGAGCACTGTCTTACAACTCCTCCTCAAGGCATTTGAGCCAACAGCCGGCTCCATTACGGTCAACGGGATTCCTCTCAGCCGCATTCACACGATCCGGTGGCGTCAATCCATCGGCTACATCCCGCAGGACACCGTCATTCTCGACGGCACCCTTCGAGACAATCTCCTCTTCCTCCTTCCCGATACTCTTAAGGCAGCAATCACAGACGAAGCGCTGGAGCGAGTGGTCCGGCAGTTTGGAGGTTCTCTCCTTGCCCGGCTCACCCACGGCCTCGACACGAGGGTCGGACGCAGTGGCATTCTCTTGTCCGGCGGTGAACGGCAGCGGGTATCCATTATGCGTGCCGTGTTGAAACAGCCCGCATTCTTCCTCATCGATGAGGCGACATCCTCGCTCGATGCACTGACGGAACACGAGATACAGCAGGCGCTCTTTCAACTCTTCCATGCGAAGGGGGGCGCCGGTGCCCTCATTATCACCCACCGCCTCGCAACCGTCCTCAATGCTGATACCTTCATTATTCTTCGCCACCCGAGTGAGTTGCAGGAAGGTGAACCGCAGGTAGAGGCTATCGTGCATTCACACCAAGAAGCACTCAGGGTCTCCCCTACCTACCGAACGCTCGCGCAACTCCAAGGACTTCTCTCTCAAGAACCCACAATCTCTTGACGCACACCAAGGCTTCCTACCCCACAATGCCTGTAGCGTATATGACCAGAAAATTCTCAAAGGCTGAGAAAAGAAGGGGGTAAGGAGTGTTGCCGCTCAATTGTTAGAACAGCAGTGCACACAGCCCGGAGAAAGTCGATACGTATGGTGCCATCTCCCTCATCTCTCTCCACGAAAACAATCCTCGTGTTGCTCTCGATGTGTTTTTTCTTTCTCGGTGACGCATCCTGCAGCAAAACTCTTCCACCTCTCGCCGGACACGCTTGATTTGCAAGAGATCTCACCATCCACCCTGCTCTACCAGGCAATCCAAGAAACCCTGCACAGCCAACTCCGCCGTTACGATCCTGCTCACGAGGAGGATTGAGGCGCTGCAGCGCCGTCAACCGGCAGATGCCCACTACGGCGGTCTCTCCCTTCCAAGAGTGAAAGACGAACGTTGGTGATACAGGGTGGTCGAGCTGCTTAGTGACAGTGCGTTGAGGGGAGGGTTTGATCCATTCCTCCGTATTCCAACCGGTTGCCATCGCCGCGGATTACCCCCGTGGCGAGGTTGCCGTCGTCCATCATCCTGTCGAGCGCCTGCGCCGCCTCCTGCCCAATGGCACGGAGGGAAATGGAATAGGCGAAACCGCGCTGGCCGTGTTCCCAATGGTACTCCGTTCCCCACGGGGTCTTTGGCCAACGGTAGTAGGGTGCGGCCCATTGACGTTCACGGGTATCTGACCAATTGTGGTCGAAGCAGGGGTAGTTGTTGTGGTCATCGTAGTAGAACATCAACACCTTCGTGATTTCTCTCAAATCGGCAGCCGCCCGTGCTACCCTTGCCTTCTTGCGGGCACTGTTGAGCGAGGCAAACACAACGGAAGCGAGGAGCCCGAGTATCGCGATGACGACGAGTAGCTCGATGAGGGTGAAGCCGCTTCGACCTTCGCGTCTGTGCCCCTTCTTTGCAGCAAGGTGCGCCATACACGCATTCGCGTCACGCTCCCTCAACCGCCTTGCGGGCCAACGCGAGAGCCCCCTCTCTCGTTCGCGCAACACAGAGCCAACGGCCACGGTGGCAGAAGACCGCATCCGAGACTCCCGTTGCCGCGGCAAGCGCATCACCAGAGAGGCCCGCCCACGCCTCCGGAAAGACGGGAGGCGTTACAGCTGCCGTTGGATCCTGCGGTGCAGCGGTAGCCTGCCACATCCCATCACGACGCGGCCGCACCACGATGCGAATTGAGGGAAAAGCAGGAGCGAGATCTTCGTATGGGTACGGCCCGTCGAGCAGCGCTATGTCATCGCTTGCTCGTATGAAGCACTTGTGCGCAAGCCTCAGACCCTCTAAATACTTCTTCCCCTTCACCACACTGCGCTGGAGGAACCCCTCCGCAAATTCTACCGCTTCGGCAAACGCTTCGTCCTCCGCTCCCTCCGGCGCATCCCACGACGGCGCGATGCTCCAGAGCACCGTGTGGAAGGAGAGCGGGCGGAGCGAGGCAACTTTCGGCTCACATAGCTCTACCCCGTTGTCTGCCGCATCCACCGGCGCCACGATTCGCTCGTCGAGGAGCTGCCAGAGCTGTTCGTCGCCGTCGCAAAGGCTAAAGCCAAAATGCTTCCACACAAGCCCCACTGCCGCGTAAGGCACACCGCAGGGACGCTCTCCTGCCCCTTCTGGTTGGTGGTGGTCGAAGCGGTACCGTTGCGGATCGTATTCCCCTCCAACATCAACAACGACAGCAGCGTGGGCAATGCGCTCGGGATTACGGGTCCGAATCAGCTCAACCGATTTCCCCTCCCGTTTCGCAACGAGCCGCAGTACCGCCGTCGCGAGCACGTCATCCGCGTGCATCTTCCCGGAATGCACGGCAAGCGTCAGCGTCTCCCCCTCCGGCAGCGCGAGAGGCTCCGGTTTCCCTGCGCAAGGAAAAGAGAGCGGGAGCTCCTGCATACACTCACTCCTGCCGGAGGCGTTCCCGCACATCCCGCAGCGCTGAAGCGAGTGCGAGCAGCTCATTCAGCGTCGGTTCCACGAGCTGTTCCACCGCCTCCTCCTCTATGCGCCAATGCCCCTCCTCATCAACCAGTTCATGCGCCTTGCCAAGGAAGATATTGTTCCGGGTCGGCACCATCTTGAGCTCTACGAGCACCGGCTTGACATGGTCTGCAAGCGCCCGCCCACCGAATACGCCAGCCGAGACTCCGCACACCGCAGCCGGTTTGCGGGCGTAGGCTGCGTCGCTGCAGCTGTCGATGAGCAGCTTCCACTCGCCGGGGTAGCCGTGGTTGTACTCCGGCAGGATAAAGAGGAAGGCGTTCGCCTGCGCTGCTTGCGTGCACCACTGGGCAGGATGCGCCTCCCCATCATCTTCCTGCCAGTCCGGCACTGTCCGTGGCGCCTTGAGGAAATCTGCCACCGACACGAGTACCGGGGATACCCCCTCCCTCTTGCGGATCGTGGCAGCGAGTGCACGAGCCACCCGAGCGCTCACCGCACCCTGCCGCGCAGTTCCCACCACTACTGCAAGTGCAATAGGGTTTGCCATACGTCAGTCGTTAGAGAACGCTGGTAAGGCAAGAGTGGCTTCGCATCCAACCATACTACAGGAAACAGCTGCCACGCTAGCGTCCTCCCCGGTGTTCCGCTTGCGAGACAACTCCTTCTACCTCCCATCCTTGCGCGAGCATCGCCTGCACTTTCTTTACTTTCACCTCCCGCCGCTCGTCCCCTTTCCGAAGGATGACGCGGTCGTTCCTCCCCAATGCGGCAAGGTCAATGGAAGGGTGCTGCGTTGGGGCTGGTTGCCCACCTCCCGTTGCTGCCACTGCCTCAAGTGTGGGAAGCTCGCGCGCCTGCAGGATGCGCTCCAGCGCTTCCGAGAGCTCATGCGCGAGGCGTGCCTCGAGCTCCCGGAACAGGCGGAGTGATTCCCGGCGGTACTCAATGAGCGGATCCCGCTGCCCGTACGCTCGCAAACTGACGCTGGATCGGAGGTACTCCATCGTCTCGAGGTGTTCCATCCAGAGCATATCGATCGCCTGCATCACGAGCCTCCGTAGGAATGGAATGACCGCGGGGTTTTCCCGCTCCGCGCGCTCGCGCAACGCGTGAGGGCGCTCCGGCAG
>WFWM01000004.1 GCA_015491145.1 Patescibacteria group bacterium
CCCACGCCAAGCGTTGCGGTGTAGAAGGAGGTGCTCGTCGCGTTGGAGAAGGTTGCCGAACCGAGCACCGAAAGTGCGCCGCTCCCGTCGATGGTGAGGGTGCCGCCACCGAAGGTATCAGAGGTGTCGGAACGGAGGAACTGCGAGGAATCCACGCCATCTAAGGTGTCTGCCACGAAGGCAGCCGGCACCGCCCCAAGCGGCTTGCGAGGGGAGAGCACCTCCCACGATGCGCCGTTCGTTCCGCCGATTGCCACCTCGAGCCACAACGGCTGGTTGAAATCTACCCCCGAGAGCGGGTTGATGGACCCGAGCATTACGGTGAAGAGGCCATTCGTCACCGCAACCGGCGTCGTCGTGCCGACATGGGCTTCCGTCCAGAGCGGAGTGCCGCCGGTGGAGGTAGCGTAGAGGCGGAAGGTCATATAGTAGGAGCCATCGGGCACCGCGAGGTTATTGGTGTCGGTGAGCTTGCCTTGGTAGTTGATCTCCGGGCGGAATGCCGCAGCCGCAGGTTGCCCCATTGGAAGGAGTATCCCTGCAACGAGCAGTGCACCGAGGAGCATCGCTATGCTCACATTCATCCTACGCCTCCTCATACTGCAGCAGTGGTTGCGTCATCCCGCCTCAAGCGCCGTGCTTTCCCGGCAAACCATTGGGCAAGCGGCTCCCCGAGCCAACCGGCGAACACCAACCCCGCACCGCTTGCAAAGAGAAGCACACCACCGGCAAACGCCGCATCCCAACGCATCCCCCAATCTCGCAGGAGCGGTGCGGCAGCGTAGGCACTCGCTGCAGAGGCGGCGCTGAACACCCCCTCAATCCTCGTGAGACGCTGGTAGCGGTAGGAGAGGAGGTAGAGGGTGAAGGGGTAGAATCCCGCCCGCCCAAAGGGAGGAAGGAGTGCTTCGTAGGTAGTCCGATCCCGGCTGAGCCGAAGGAGAGCGGTGTAGGATCGGGCGTCTGGCGCTTCACTCTCCCGCACCACCATCACGATGGTCTTGAGCGAAGAGGGCGTCTTGTCCTTCGGAAGGAGCACGCGCACCGGCTGGCTTGCATCAACCGGCACGACGCCGCCTGCTGAAGGGGTCCGCACGATCCCTCCCTGCAGGAAGGTGAGATCCTGCACGCGCAACCGTCGCGCCTGCTGTGCATCCTTCCCCCGCGCCGGCGGGAGACGCTCGAGGATAGTCTCCACACCCCCCGCTTCCTGTGGCTTCACAAAAGGAGTCTCGGTGCGCGCTCCCTCTCTCTCCTCCGGACGCTCCTGCGGCAGTGTCGTCTCTGTCCTTGTTTCTCCCTCTTCTTCCCCCGGGACAGGAATTTTCACCCACGCCGCCACACCACTTGAGAAGATGGGGGTGCCGTCCTGCTCCATTCCGTAAGTGAAGGCGCTGTAGAAGTAGGTGGTGCCCGGTCGGACATTCTGGTCGATCGTCTGCGTATCCCTCCCCTCATAGACAATTTCGCCGTCCCACGGATCCGCAGGGAAGAACGAGGGAGATCGCACGATACGAACCGCCCGCGCCCGCACATCGTCTGTCGGCTGCCAGCGCAGGCGCACTCCACGACTCACAGCGTCGTAGGAGGCGCGGAAGCGCTTCGGGGCAGGAAGCGGCAAGGAGGCAACCTCTCCCTCGCGGAGCGTCGCAAACTTGCCGCGATACGAGGCGGTTCTCCCAAACGCATCTTGCACTCGGATACGGAAGAAGTAGGTGCGACCCGGTGCCAGCCCCTCCAACAGCACACTGTGGCTGCGCTCCCAGATGGGGGAGGTTTGCGATCCAAGCTCAAATGCTTCGGTGAGCCCCCACTGCACGGTCGCAATTGTCTGCGGCTCGGTTTGGAACCGCAGGCGGACCGTTGAGGTGCCGCGAACCGCGCGCACCTTCTCGATGCGCACATTGGTGAGTGCAAGCGGCGGGCGCATTGGCGGCGGTGGGGCTCCGTTGGAAAGCTCCGGTTGCGCAAAAAGCTGCATCCGAACGAGGAAGCTGTCTCCCGCTGCTGCCGCCCACACGCCTGCCGGCAGGAATCCTGCAGCAAGGAGCAACCCCACGACCCATCCGCAAATCCGGCGGCCCTTGAAAGGTGTGGGAGTGAAATGGCGCAGAAGCCTTCCCATACTCAGCGAGGCAGGAGCGTGAGCGTCGTTGTTGCGTGGTAGACGCCGGCAGGCGTCATCGCATCTGCGGCTATTTGGACGCGAAAGTGAATCGTGGTTTGCGTGCCGCTCGGATGGTTCGCGGTGGGGCGCTCAGCAATCGTTTGAGACGAGGTAGCAAGGCCCGTCCAACAGGTTGCCACCGCATCAGCTCCAGAGCCGCAGCTTGTGCCGTTGTAGCGGAAGGTGGCAGCGGTATCACTCCCATCGATGGTGTAGGCAAACACCGCCTCCTTCGGTTGCAGCGTGATGGTGGGGTCTGCCGCTCCGGTAGTCGGCGAATAATCGGCAATGCTGCCTCCACCTCCCACCCGCACGAGGGCAGGCGATCGTTCTGCAGCAATGGTGAGCAGGTAGCCGGCCGGGTTATCGGTGGTTACCACCACGCTCGTCGTTCCGTTGGAGGTGCCGCCGCTCACACTCCCGAGCGCGGGAGCCATCACCACATCCGCAGGTGCCGTCATTGCAAGGTAAATTTCCTGCATCTGTTGGAAACCCGCATGCAAGCGGTAGGAAGGCGATTGTGAATTGCCGGTAGCTACCTCGCCAAGCGTGTCGCGTAGGCGGTAGCTCGAGGCGGAAGCGGGCGCCCCGCCAAAGTTGATCGAGTCACTCTGGATGCGGTAGGAGCTGCTTTCCATTACCGCGGCTACCCCAACGATCGGCAGCCCCTGCGCTACCGTGAGGGCTACCAGCAGCGTAGCTCTTGTCAGGGCAGTTCGCTGGGCTTGCCTTTCTCTACTTGCGAACAATTGCATAGCGCTTGGGGAGGAAGACGAACAGGAGGAAGGAGATGAGCAACACTCCTGCAAGCACCGCAAGCGCCTGCCAGCTCACGACCCAAAAGGTGACCGTCGCGGTTTGTATCGCCCCTTTCTCGTAGCCGGGATTGAGCGTGAGCGTTGCCGTATACCGTCCGAGCCAATACGGCACCTCCCACGCTACCTCCCGCGTGCGCAATGATTGCGGCAGCACATACCACGCCGGCACAACAATCTCGTTCACTCTCCGGCCGAGCAGGTTGCGAATCGTAATTGTCGCCGAAGGGTTGAGATGAACGGTGCCGTCATTGCGAAAGCTGATGAGGAAGGTCATCGGGTCGCTATGTCGCCATACCTTTCTACCTTCCTTGAGGCTGAACGCGACGAGACTCCCCTCCTCTCTCACCTCTCCCGGCACCCGCACAAACAGCAGCACGCCAATGCGCGCTACCACTTTGGCCGCCCCGGCAATTGCTTCTGTTTGCGCTGCTGCATCCTTCGATTGCGTGCTCACGAGGAGGGAGCCGTAGTAGCCACCCGGCTCGGCATCACTTGGCACAGCAATGCGCACCGGGATAATTGCCTTCTTCCCGTGCGGGATAGTGAGCTTCCACACCGCTGGTTTGACCCAATCGCGCAAGCTGTAAGGGCCGCGATCGTTGCCAAGCAGCACCACCGGTTCCTTGCCAGTTGGGTCGCCCTTCACATCTTCCACCGAAAGGAAGAACGGCCGATCATCCCCCATCCGGTTGGCGACCGTGAGGGTAAAGGTGCGGGTCTCTCCCGGCTTGAGGAACACCTCGTACTTGCCGGGACCCACGACAAAATCGCGGTAGGTTCGCTGGTCATTGAGGGACACGAACCGCACGGAAGCTTCCCCTGCTCCATTCCTTTCGGCTGCATACGCGAGACCGAGAAAAGGTGCGCTGCGGCTTGCTGCCACACCTACCCCGATGCCCACAGCAAAAGCAACCGCCCCTGCCAACGCCATCACCTTCCGGCTCCTCGAGAACTTAGCTGTGAGAGTTGCGGGCGCCATAGGCTAGTTCGTCGTAGCAGTGAGCGTGATGGTCGCCTGATAGGTGCCAGCAGCGAGCTGCGCGTTGCTCGCCCCCACGCTTACCTTGAATGACATTGTTGAGGTAGCTCCCGAATTTGGCGTTGGAGCAGAGCTGGAAAACAGCGTAATTGGCGTCGTCCCGCTAAACCCACGCCAACACTTCCCAACCGTGCTCGTGGAACCGCTCGCACAGGATGAGGCGCCATCGTTGAGGAAATCCGGGTGCACATCTGCCGAAGAAGAGGCGGCGTAGGAGAAACCAAAGTGAGAGGACCCCGCCGGAGCATTGGCAAAGTTGTAGTCAGTCGGCGAGGAAGAGGTTGCGTAGTCAGGGATGCTGTAGCCGCCGCCTACCCGCTGCATTGCCGGCTGCGTCGAAGCGTTTGCTGTCAATGTGAAGCCGGCGGCATTGTTCGTCTTCACGATGAAGTAGGTGCTCCCATCGGCATTCCCACCGGTGATGGAGCCGATCGGATTGCTCATTGTCACATCGGCAGCCGGCGTGGAGAAGGCAATTTCCGTGCTAATGGTCTGTGTAACGAGGAAAGAATCTGTGGCGGTGACCGCCTGCAGCGCCTGCGGCTCCACCCATGCAAATGCAAGGAAGGCGAGGAGCGTGAGTACTGCTGCTCGCATAAAAGCCTCTCTCACAAGGATGCTGAAGGACTGGGAGAAAGAGTGCTGCATACGACGAGTAAAGAAAGGTGAAGAAACGGGTAATATGCTGGGAGTGCATTAGCCCTCACATACCCACGAC
>WFWM01000005.1 GCA_015491145.1 Patescibacteria group bacterium
GAAGCGCCGCCCCTCCCTGCTTGGCAAGGAATGATTGCAGCACCGGCGTGAGCTCCGCCGGATCAGGAGGAGTCGGAATAATGAGCGGTTCTCCCAACAAATGCCATTGCGAGGAGGAGTCGCGCTGCGCTATCACGCCCACGCGCACCCGACTTCCCCCGATGTCTAAGCCGAGAAACCAACGCGATTGCGGCATAGGATTCTGCGTGCCCTACGGCCTACGGATTGTGGCGCACCACCGGTGATTGCGTAAGGAGGCGATACACCTCCTCCTCCGTCTCAACGAGCGTGAAGAGGGAAAGATCCTGCTGGTCAATGAATCGGTTCCCCGGCGCGAGCGTCTGCCGCATCCAACTCACGAGAGGTGCCCAATGTGCCTGCCCTACGAGGAAGATAGGGAGCGGTTGCACCTTTTGCGTCTGCACGAGGGTGAGGATTTCCAAAAGCTCGTCGAGCGTCCCAAAGCCGCCGGGGTAGAACACGAAGGCTTCTGAGGCGTAGGTGAGGAGCACTTTGCGAACGAAAAAGTAGTGGAATTCGTATGAGTGCGTCGTGTAGCGGTTCGGCTTTTGCTCTTGCGGCAATTGTATGTTGAGCCCCACCGAAGTTCCTCCTGCTTCAAACGCTCCACGATTCGCCGCTTCCATAATACCGCTCCCGCCTCCCGTGATGATAGTAAACCCCGCTTGGGCGAGTGCAGCAGCGAGGCGATACGCCGACTGATACATCGGGTCAGACGGCTTCGTGCGCGCGGAGCCGAAAAATGTGACTGCCAAATCCACCGAACGCAGCTTCTCGAATCCGGCAACGAATTCCGCGAGGATCTTGAAGATTCTCCAAGAGACATCGTCCGGAGGGGTAATATCTGCCCGCTCCCCTGCTTCGCAGAGCACCTGCGCTATTCGTGGAACCTTTCCGCCACGCCCTGCAATTCCCTGCCCTCCTGCCATAGACGACATTGCTTGTGTAGAGGCACTATACCACACGCCGCCCTTATTCCCTCCTCACATACTTCCCAAGCTGCACGGAGAAGAAGAAAAACCACCACATCGTCCACAACCATACGAGCACCGCCACCGGGGCAAACTCCATCCCGGCGGCAGTCCCTAGCGAGCGGAGAAACCCAAGCCCGGAGGCAAGCACTGTGCCGCCCAACACGAGGAGCGTCGCCGAGACAAAACTCACCTGCCAAAGGACACGGGAACGGAGGGTGGCGATACCGCCAACTGCAAGGAGTAAGGCAACGATGAGCATCGTTGCCCAAGTTGCCGCAATGAGCGTCGCCACCGCTCCCCCAAGCGGCGGGAGTGAAAGGATGATACGCTGTGCGCTTCCATAGATTCCGGCTGCGACAGCGGTTGCGAGGAGAAAAAGCGCGAAAGAAAGGATGGGGCGCCACCATCGCTGGCGAGACAGCTCCACCGCCCTGCCATACCAGAGGCGGATGAGGTGGCGCTGCAGGTGTTCCATAAAACGGGAGGCAGAGTACCCCGCCACCGCAAGCGACACGCCAAACGGAACCCACGCAGAAAGCTGGAGCGGCTGCCGCGCCTGCGCCGAGAGAAAATCGGCAAGCCACACAGCTGCCTCCTGCCCCACAAAGAGGTGTGCCAGTTGGACGAAGAGATCCCGCACAAGGACAGTGGTTACAGGGGCGATCCACCACAAGAGCGTGCCAATCGGCACTACAAATGCAATGAAGTAGAGCGTCAGGCCGGCACAAACGAGGGTTGTTTCATGCCGCTTAAGGTCTGAGAGAACTGCGGCGATAAGGCGTCGGAATGCTGCAAACCACTCCATAGCAAATCGGTTCCCTTCACTCCCCGTTGGAAAGGAGGAAGGCACTGTTGATGAGGCCAATGTGGGTATAAGCTTGCGGGAAGTTGCCGAGAAACCTCCCTGTGGCGGGATCCAGCTCCTCAGAAAAGAGGCCAACGTGGTTTGCGTGGCGGAGCACTTCTTCCATCACCTCGTGGGCGCGGTCATAGTCGCCGGCATGGTAGTGGGC
>WFWM01000006.1 GCA_015491145.1 Patescibacteria group bacterium
GGATCGAGGTTGCCGGTTGGCTCATCGGCAATGAGCACCTCCGGCTGGTTCACGAGCGCCCGAGCGATGGCGACCCGCTGCTTCTCACCGCCCGAGAGCTCGTGGGGAAAGTGCCACATCTTGTCGGCAAGATCGACGAGATCGAGCACGTACGGGACATCTTCCGCTATCTCCTCATCGCTCCTCCCTGCCGCTTCCATGGCAAACGCAATGTTTTCGTAGGCTGTCTTGTGGGGAAGAAGGCGAAAGTCCTGAAACACGATACCAATTTTCCGTCGATACTCTGTGAGGTGACGCGGCGGAATTTGATGGATATTCACCGAATGAAAGTACACCTGTCCCTCTGTGGGATACTCTTCCGCAAGGAGTAGCTTCAGCAGCGTCGATTTTCCAGCGCCAGAATGGCCGACGATCGAGACGAACTCACCCCGCTCCACCGCAAGCGTGACCTCGCGAAGCGCGACAGAGTACTCGTTATACACCTTGGAAACGCGATCGAAGTAAATCACACGCTTTTGCCTCACCTCTCTGACACGGTAATGAGTATACCACGCTGCTTTCCGACAGGAGCTCCGCAATCCCCATCCCCAAAGAGGGCTATTGTGCATTAGCTCCTTCTGCTTGAAGAAACCGGTCGAGCAATGCCCCTGAGAGCACACCTTCCACATCTCGCTCCTCCACGCCTGTCCGATGGTCCTTCACCAATTGGTATGGGTGGAGGATGTAGGATCGGATTTGGTTGCCCCACGCTATTTGCCCCACAGAAGGGGTGAGCTCAGCGATCGTCTCCTTACGCTCCTCCTCAAGTTTCTGGAGCAGCTTCGCCTCGAGGAGCTGGAGTGCAATCTCCCTGTTCGCATGCTGCGTGCGCTCGCTGTCGACATGCACCGTGATACCAGTTGGTTTGTGGGTGAGTCGAACCGCGGTCTCCCGCTTGTTCACATTCTGGCCGCCGGGTCCTCCCGAACGAGCGAATGACCACTCTAAATCGGCCTCCGACAGCTCCAAAGACCGAATGTGCGGAATATGGGGGAGCACCTCAACCAGGACAAAAGAGGTATGGCGCTTCTGGTTTGCGTTGAACGGCGAGATACGTACAAGCCGATGCACTCCGTGCTCGCTCCGCAACTGCCCATACGCCCCCCGACCTTCGACGAGAAATGTCGCGTTGCGGTACCCTCCATGGTCGTTCCTGTGCTCGTGGAGCGGCCGAAATCCAAAGCCACGCAGCTGCGCCCACCGGCGGTACATCTCCACGAGCATCGCCGCGAAATCTTCCGCATCGAGCCCTCCCGCTCCTGCAACGAAAGAGAGCACCGCACTCGCGTTGGTCACGCTACCGCCCTGCTCCAGCGCCTCCTTCAGCTGCTGGTACTCTTGCACCACTCGCTGCGCCACTTCTTTCTCTCGCCAGAAATCGGGATGCTGCATTTGTGCCTCAAGGTCTGCGAGTCGGGCCTTGAGGCGCTCAGGATCTTCTCTCAGCGACATCATGAGCCAGCGGCCGGACTCGAACCGGCGACCCATCGCTTACGAAGCGATTGCTCTACCAACTGAGCTACGCTGGCTCCCGCTCTACTATACCGCACTCTCCGTTGCGCTGCAAAATACTCTCCTGAGCCGCCGCCCGGGATTGAACCGGGGACCTCATCCTTACCATGGATGCGCTCTACCAACTGAGCTACGGCGGCGACTCTTCCACTCTACCGCACCACCCTCTCCCATTCAAGTAGAAAACCGCCACGCTACTGCCTGCAGAGCACCAATACCCGATCGTCGGGGGTATCGAACTGCTGATCCGGCCCTGCGGCAACCACTGCCCGCACCCACGCTTCAACGCCGCAACCACGAATGGAGGGGAGACAGGCGTAGTCGGGGTCGAAACGCAGCGGCGTCCCCCACGGGTCGTTGGGAACGCGGGAGAGGTACGGCCCCTGCCAATTCGAAAAGGCGCCGTCGCTACACAAGAGTCCTGCCTCACATCGATCGAGTGAGATTTCTGGATCCGCAAGGCAGGGAGTGGGAGGAAGGTGGCCCGGCAGCTGGCCGGTATCCCGCACGAGCTGTTGGAGCGCCTGCTCTACTGCGGCAAACAACGTGGCGAGCGCCTGTTCCCGCTGCTGCGAGCGCACAGCACTCCCAACCCACCACAAAGCGCTTCCCACAATGAGCACCACCCCCACTATAATGAGGGTGCGGAAGAGACGTTCCTGAGCTCGGGCAGAGAGAACCATATCCCCATTGTGGCACAGCCCCGGCGCTTGCGCACCGCCCCGCTCCGGCATACGCTACCGGTATGGGGTCTCTCCTCCTCGCCGGGGCGCTCGCCGCTTCCCTCTCCCTCATCGGCATCCTTCTCAGTATTCGCGCGCTTCGTCGGTCCATCCACCGGTGGCTCCATTTTCTCCCCTCAGCAGCCGGTGGGGTTTTCTCCATCGTTACCTTTTCGCTCCTCGAGGAAGCATCCCACTTCCTCAACCCTCTCACCATCGGAGGTGCGGCAATCGGCGGCTTTCTCGTTGCAGGCGCTATCGGTCTCATTGCCCCAGAAAAGAGCGAATGCCATGGTCCCTCCTGCAAGACACGCCTTCCTGCCCGTGCACGACGCATTCTCCTTGCCGACAGTCTCCACAATGCAACTGACGGCATTGCTCTTGCTAGCGCCTTTGCTGCTTCCCAATCGCTCGGATGGGGTGTGGCAATTGGCGTCATGTTCCACGAGGCTGTTCAAGAACTCTCCGAGTTTTTCGTCTACCTTGAGGCAGGGCTACCGATTCGCCGAGCGTTGCGCTACAACTTCCTCTCCTCCCTCACCATCTTTGGTGGCATCGCGCTCGGCCTCAGCGCGATAGAGTTCAACGCAATATTTAGCGCGCTCCTCGCTGCCGCTTCTGCAGGGACATTTGCCTATGTGGTTGTGCGCGACATTCTCCCCCACACCTTCCACCACGCCGATTGGCGCGACCTCCTTGCCCATCTGATCGCTGCTGCGCTTGGTATGGGGAGCATGCTTCTCATTTCTGCCCTCTTTTCCCACGCGTAAACCACCATGACAAAAATAGTGCGGTATGATATGCTGCCTGCCGGAGCGAGCGTAGCTCAACTGGTGAGAGCACCCGCCTGTCACGCGGGAGGTTGCGGGTTCAAGTCCCGTCGCTCGCGCCCAAGAAGCCGCTTCCGACCGTGTTCCTTACACGAGCTCTGTCAACTCTTCAAAGGGAGCAAAAGGGTGCTTGAGAAGGCACTCCCGGACAAACATCCGCTTCCGCTGAGGGTTATCCTCCAAGAGGCGTCGCTCCATTTCGCAATACCAACGAACAAACGCCTCCGCCCGCCTGGGGTAGCGGAGCGCGGCAATTTTGAGAATTTTGAGAGAAACTTTTCTTCCATAGCGAGCTTGGAGGTGCTTTAGACGTTCCACATACTGAGCGAGAAAGTGTGCCGGATCCTTCGTATGCCTCATCGCCGCCCATTTGATGACGAATGGATCGACAAGCGGGTGGTCTCCATACTCTTCGCTCAACCTCGCTACCGATTGGAGAAACCGTTCAACAGCCTTCCTCGGATGGCGAGGGTGGTTGAGCACAAGACTTCGCAGGAAAGCATCACCCAGCCGACTCCCATAGAGGTGACGCATTTCTTTGACTTGCTGATCGTACCGTCGCGCAAAAGCGAGGTAATTTCGTGTGCGCCTCAGAGCTATTTTATGAATCGTATGGGGAGTGAAATGAGGAAAGTGTGATCGTATTGCCTCCAGCCGCTTCAGGTAATCTTCTATAAAACCCTCCGGGTTCCTCATGCTACTCAATGAAGCGCACTTAATGACCCCCTCCGGAAGTATGTGGCCGTATTTCCTGCGCAACCGCTTCATGTTGTGGAGGAAGGAGTTAATAAATTTTCTCGGCTGCTTGGGAGAGGCACGGAGCGCCGATTCTATCACGTGATTAGTTACCAACGGAATACCTTGATACGCTCTTATCAACTCTTTGCGCTGTTGGAGAAAGTGGTGTAGGAACGCTTCGGCTTTCCTAGGATAATGCTCCGCCGCATAGCGGATCGTACCATCCGGCACATCGGGAAATATTCGCTTGAGCGCCTCGACACGATGCAGGTAGTCCTTGATATGGCCCTCCGGATTCCTCGGGCGTAGCACGAGGGCTTCCGTAACCACGGAAGGAGGAATGTCTCGATAGCAGGCTCTCAGCCGTTCAAGTTCGTGCGGGTCAATCCAGTGCGACCAAGTGGAAAAGGCGAGAGTCTGCCTGAGAGTGTTTCTGCGCCGCATTGCGTTACGCACTGCACGAAAGAAATCAAACATTGTTTGCTGAAAAATAGCAGCAAGCTTCTCGTCATCACGGAGGATCTCCTCCAACGGAATATTGCAGACACGAGCTGTGAGTTTGATCCGTCCCTCAAAAGCCGTTCTCAATCCTTTGAGAAACGAGCGGCTTGCAACCTGAGCAGATACCCCATAGTGTTGCGCGACCCTTTCCAACTCTCGCTGCAGCCATTGTTGATTGTCTCGAATGGCATCACGGAGAATTCCTTGGACCTTTTCCTTCATCTCCTGCTCGAGGGGTGCCTTGAGCCTCCCCCGGATGTCGATTTGCTGCTCCCGCGCTCGCCGCTTGATTTCCCTTCCTTCCCGTATAACATCGCGCAGCGACCGGCTTCCTCCCTCCATCCTCGTTACCTTACCACAAGGAAGCATTGCTCCGCGTTGTTTCCCTGTGCCGGCGGGAGGATTCGAACCTCCGACCTAGGGTTTATGAGTCCCTCGCTCTAACCAGCTGAGCTACGCCGGCTCTTTTGGTGAGTGTAGCAAAACAGCGCCTAAGGCTCAAGAAACCAACCCGCCTGCGCTTGAAGCGCAGGCGGGTTGGTTTCTCCCTTGTTGCGGGGGCTGGAATTGCACCAGCGCCTCCAGGTTATGAGCCTGGCGAGGTACTACTCCTCCACCCCGCAGGTGATTGCCAGCGTACCACACCCTCCGTCCACTTGCAAGGGGCTTACTCGTCATCGGGAAGGTGGGCAAGCACCAGTCGTATTGCCTCAAGAGCCCGAACCGCTTCCTGCCGCGTGAGGACATAGTCGCTCGATCGGGAACGGAGCGCTTCTGCAACCTGTCGAAACCGAAGGATTGCCTCTCGCAATGCTGGTTGCTTCTCCCAGTGGCTCAGCACGGAGGGGTGCTGAGCCGCAAACCTCCGGAGGAAATCGTCAACCTTGAGCACCGCCTCCCGCCACGCAGGAGGGTAATCTTGCGCGACGCGCTGCTCCGCTTCAGCGAGCACCTCCCTCCAGTGTCCCCACACTGCAGCTTGCGCTCCTGCCTGATACCTCTTTTCCTCTCCCACCTCCGCGCTGGAAACGCTCGAGGCAGCGGGTTGCCCATTGCGCGCGCCCTCCCCTGCAGCGCGGGGTTGGCTCGCTGCCTCCTCGGAACGGGGAGGTAACGGGGCAAAGAGCACTTCATCTTGGTACCGAAGGAGTCGATAGTATCGAACCATCAGTTGCACCATCACAAAGAGCAAGACCCCGGTGATCACAAAAGACACAATAGTGAATCGCTCCCACCAGATTTGGGCATACACCACCCATTCAGACGGACCCGTGACATTTGGCTCTCCACCCGTTCCCACACCAAACAGCTGTCCGGTCAAGAGACGGTAGAGGAGGTAGAAGAGGAACTCCGGGTTGAGCGAGACGAACGGGGAAGGAAGTGATGGATCAGGCATACTCCCTACGAACGATGCATCGATTGGAGGATAGCCTCCGCCTCCTCGCTCACCGACAGGAGCGCGTAGTCAAAACCGAAAGGGGCGAGGAACTGCAGCCCCAGTGGCAGCCCCGCTTTATCGTGCCCCATCGGCAAGGAGATTGCCGGAACCCCCGCAACATTGGCAGGCACGGTGAACACATCCTCAAGGTACATTGCAAGCGGATCATCCACCTTCGCTCCAAGAGGGAACGCGGCGTGCGGCGTGGTGGGGAGCGCAATGACATCCACCTCTTGAAACACCCTCGCTAGCGCTTCACGGAATGCCCGACGGGCTCGTCGCGCTGTTCGGTAGTAGGCATCGTAGTACCCGGAAGATAGCACATAGGTGCCGAGAAGGATGCGCCGCTTCACCTCTGCCCCAAAGAGCGCGCGGGTCGCTTTTATGGCATCGAATACCGAATCCCCCTCCTCGCGACGTGGCCCGTAGCGAACGCCATCGAATCGGGCGAGATTCGTGGAGGCCTCAGCCGGCATCAAGATGTAGTACATCGCAAGCGTCTCTCGCAGGAGGGGGAGGTCGATCTCCCGCACCTCCCACCCTGCAGCACGCAGCGCGTCAATGGATCGAAGGAAGGTGGCGCGCACCCGCGCATCCAACCCTTCGTGTTCAATCACGAAGGGAACAACCCCTACCCGCACCGGCCTGTGCCTCACCTCGGCTCTCTGCTCCAAGTACCCCGAGGGAAGCGATGTGGCATCTGCCGGATCATAGCCTGCAATTACCTGGAACAAAACGCGGGCATCAGCAACGGTCCGCGTGATCGGCCCCACCACATCGAGCGATGAGCCCATAGCAATGAGGCCCGAGCGCGAAACAGCTCCATACGAAGGCTTCAGACCGACGACGCCACAGAACGCTGCCGGCTGGCGAATGGAGCCGCCGGTATCAGACCCGAGCGCACCCAAGACCATTCCGTCGGCGACCGCCGCAGCAGAACCCCCGGAGGATCCTCCGGGAACACGGGAGAGGTCGTGGGGATTCCGGGTCTGTTGGAACGCAGAGTGTTCGGTGGAAGAGCCCATTGCAAACTCATCCATATTGGTCCTCCCCACGATGATGGCCCCTGCGGCGAGGAGACGGACTACGGCGGTGGCAGTGTAGGGGGCGATGTACCCCTCAAGGATTCGCGACGCTGCGGTGACCCGCTTCCCTTCCCACAGCAGGTTGTCCTTAATCGCCACCGGTATGCCTGCGAGTGGAAACGCTTCCTTCGATTCCCGCAGCTGCTCCTTCACTCGCGCCAGCTGCTGCGCGGTATCATCGAACACTTCAAGGAAGGCCCCCACCTCCCTGTCCCGCTCCTTAATGCGCTGGAGCGCCGCTGAAAGGAGGTCCTCCGGGGCGACAGATCCGCTGCGGAGTGCCTGCTGCGCCTCCGTAATCGTTGCCGGTAATGAACCCCTCATAGCTCGAGCACGCGTCGCACAACGATCCACCCGTCCCGTACCTGCGCGGCTGCTCCCACCACCTTCTCAACCTCCTCTTTGCTGCGCTCTTCCGGTGTATCGTCGCGGAGCACATTCTCCACTCCCGCAGCTTCTGCCTCCCCATCTCTTTCAGAAGGGAGCGAGAGGTTCTTGAGCGTGTCAATGTAGGCAACCACAGAGGCGAGATCCTTTGCCAGACGATGCGCCTCCTCTCCTGTAAGGGAAACGAGTGCGAGTGCACTCAGTTGGTGAATCGCCTGCTCGATTTCCGCTGCGCCGCCTTGCGCTGCCATTGCAGCCCACTATACCACACCAACGAGACGGAGGAACTCGTCTTCGGAGATCGTTGGGATGCCGAGCTCCCGCGCTCGGCGATACTTGCTCCCCGGTTCAGCTCCCACGACGACAACGCTCGTTTTCCGTGAGACACTATCGGCAACATGCGCGCCTGCCCTCCGGGCAAGATCCTTCGCTTCCTCTCTCGTGAGGTGGGAGAGGGCACCGGTAAACACCACTGTCTTACCCGCCAGAGGGCCTTCCCCGCGCTGAAGGGCAGCGGGGAGTTGGACGGGAATGAGACGACGGAGCGCCGCCAGCTCCTCCTGCGCCTTCGGATCACTCCTCCATTTGAGAATTGCCGCCACCGTCTCCGGCCCTATCCCTTCCACCTCCTCCAGCTCGGCAGGAGAAGCGGAAAGGAAGCGGTCGAGTGAACGAAACGCTACGGCAAGTCTCCGCGCCATTTCCTCGCCTATGTGTGGAATTGACAATGCCATAAGGAACCGTTCGAGCGGGACACCTTTTTCCCGAATGCGCTGCAGTTCTCGCAGGGCGTTGCGCACTTTCTTCTCCGCAAAGCCGGGGAGCGACGCGAAGTCACCCTCCTTGAGCGTGAAGAGGTCCGCAACAGAGTTGACGAGCCCGCGCTCGAGGAGTGCATCGATCGTCTTCGGCCCAATGGAACGCAAATCGAACACCTGCTTCGAGGCAATGTAGTGGAGCCGCCGGCGAAGCACCGCAAAAGAGTGGGGATCCTTGCAGCGCCAATACGCTTCACCCGGCTTTCGCACAATCGAGCCATCTCCGCCACACCCCGGCACCTTCTCAGGCATCGCAAACGGTTTTGCCCCCTTCGGTCGCAGCTCCTTGATCACATGGACAATCTCCGGAATCACATCCCCTGCCCGCCGAACCACGACGGTGTCTCCCTCCCGTATGTCGAGCTCCCGAATGTAATTCTCGTTGTGGAGCGTGGCGCGGGAGACGGTCACGCCACCCACCCGCACCGGCTGCAGTACCGCAACCGGGGTCACGATCCCCATTCTCCCTACCTGCAGGACGATTTTCTCCACTACCGTCGTTGCCTCTTGTGCAGGGAATTTGTATGCAACGGCCCATCGAGGCGCTTTCGCGGTATAGCCAAGCGCATCCTGATACTCTTTCTCGTTTACCTTGAGCACGATGCCGTCTGCCTCGTAGGGAAGCGTATCTTTCTGCTTGAGCCAGTGCCGGTAGTACGCCTCCACCTCCTCCGGGACCGGTCGGACCATCCTCCAATACGGGTTTGTCTTGAATCCAAGATCGCGCAAGAGGGTCAGCTCCTCTGCCTGCGTTGCAGGAAAGGGGTGCCCCTCAATGAGGTAGATGTCGTACACGAAAATATCGAGCTGTCGCTTGGCTGTTTCCCTTGGGTCAAGCTGTCGAACTGACCCTGCCGCCGCATTGCGCGGGTTGGCAAACGGCAGCATCCCCGCCCGCTTCCGCTCTTCGTTCACCTTCTGAAACTCCTCCTTCCCCATCCAAACCTCTCCTCCTACCACGAGCCGCCGCACCGGCTGCAGGAGCTGGAGGGGAACCGAGCGAATCGTCTTGATGTTGGGGGTCACGTCTTCCCCCACCACCCCATCACCACGGGTCGCTCCAAGCACATACCGACCATCCTCATAGGTGAGCACCACCTTGAGGCCGTCTATCTTGTGCTCGAGGCAAAGCTGGTAGCCATTCGGATCCAAGCTGGTTTCCCGCTGCACAAGGCGGGCGAGGCGCTGCAACCATTCGGAGAGTTCCTCATAAGAGAAGACATTGTCGAACGAATACTGCGGCACCTCGTGCCGCACCTTGCGGAGCGCAGAGCGGGGGGTTGGCTCCACTCGCTGCGTCGGGCTATCCGGGGTGACAAGCTGCGGATAGCGTTCTTCGAGCTCCTTCAGCTCGCGGTAGAGAGCATCGTAGGCGGCATCGCTGATTTCCGGGTCGTCGAGCACGTAGTAGCGCCACGCGTGGTAGGCAAGGAGCTTTCTGAGCTCTTCAGCCCTCGCCCGCACCGCCTCAGGAACCGAAGTGTCCCTCTTGTGTGCGTGCATACCCAACTCTACCCTACCCTGCTCGTTCTCGCCTAGTAACGGATCATATACCCGCGTTCAACTACCCCCTGCGCATTCGCAGAAGGATTGCACCGGTTGTAGCCTCGCGACCGTATCACTTGGTTGATATCATCTACCTCTACTTTTGCCTCTGCGACACACGACCCTCCTGTGTCATGGTACTGGACGGTGAAATTGGTGATTCCCTGCGCCACAAACGCACCGGATGCCCGATTGTCTCCACAGACATAGGCCCCCTGCTCTCCGTTACGAATCCTCCAGTAGAGCGCGCATTCTGCTCCCGCTTCTGCGGCATAGTTCGCTCGAAGAGAGTCATACGCTCCTCGCACTACCTGCAGGTGACGAACGGCAATCGTTGCCAAAATTGCGCTCACGCCCAGTATCGCCACTAATACCACAAGGGTATAGAGGAGAAGGAAAGCGGGTTGCGTGCCCTGTCGCACCTGAGGAATACCATCCCGCATACCACTATGGTTGGTTTGCTTGGAGTGTCCTGTAGAGCTCCACCGCGGCATCCGCGAGCGAATACAGGACGCGATCCGCCTTCACTTCCCGCACGGAACCCTTTTCCGGAAACCGGACAATGCTCTCCACCCGATACCACCCCTCAGACGGATTGCGCGAAACGAGAATCCATCGCTGAAAGGACGTCGGCTTCCAACCGGATCCGGTGGTGTGGCTGTAAAGTCCCTTCGTCGCGTTATAAGTGAGGAAGCACCCTCCTTGCGGATTGCAGGGGAACACTCGGCCCTCCACAGGGTCTACCGCACAAGGCGACGAGAGGCAAGGAGCCAGCGTCGTCGCGAGCGCATCCCCATACGCCTGCGGGTCCCCACCATTCACGAGGAATGTCACTGCCCGAGCAAAATCCTCATCCCGCACATGCTTGAGATACTCAATCGGCTCGCGCGCAAAAGAAATTGCTGCTGCTTGCAGCTCTGTATGCGGTGCTGCTGCGATCGACCGCATCAAAAGCGTCATCGGCCCCACGAAAGCAACTGTGAGAATGCCAATTGCGACGAGTGCTTCAATGAGGGTGAAAGCGGAAAACCGTTGACGCATACACCGATTTGCCTAGAACGGCTCGGCTTTGATAACCCGAACATCTGAAGCGGGAGTTCCCGCAGGAAGCAAGAGTGCAACGCAAGCCGGCACCACACTGTGGTTCCATCCCTTCTCCCACACTCCGGAGGGCCACGGTGTCGGCCATGCGAGTCCGAGCGATTGCGCCTGCGCGTAAGTGCCCGCTGTCTCGTAGCGAGTCAACGGAAGGCCGGCACTCGTCCACCACGGGCAGAAGTAGTTGCGCGGTGTGCGTGGTTTCCCAGGAATGAAACCACAGATGCGCCCGTTGTCGGTTCTTCCCGCATGGTAGAACACAACTAAATCCACCGGTCTGGTGAGGTTGATTGCACCGCTCACAGGAGGGATGTCCTCCCGCGAAAGGTAGTCCATCGGCTCCGGAATGTCCGGTGAGAAAACTGTGTCTCCTGAGTCCCACACATACTCGATATCCTCATCACGCATCGGATTACACGTTTGCCGTTTGCACCGGTAGAACCCCACCACCATTTCCTCGTACGGTTGGATATCGTTCGGGTTGTACTTCGGATTATCAAAGGTGGTATTTGCTCCTTCAGGACAAGGAGTATCATGCCCTGTTCGGGTTGGATCACAATGGTCATCCCATCCCTGCACGTAGACCGCCCGGTAGGACCCTGCCGGAAGTGTGCTCGTCCCTTGCAGACGGAATGGGGCAAGATACCATGGGTACCACGTGCCGCCAGCAAACTGTCGCGAGCGACGTGCTGGGAGTACAAAAAGCTTCTCGTCCCGATCGTACTTTTCTCCAGCTCCTGCGTTCACCACAAAGTAGCCCGGCACATTGTTGAACACGCATTGCACGACGCCTTCACCAACTGCGGGGGGTTGTGGCACGCCAAAATCTGACGGAAGGTCATACGACATCGGCGGGGCTATCGTCGTTTGCAGAGAAAAGGATGATTTTCTGCCCTTCCTCCCTATCGCCACCTCCCCTTCCATACTCACCGTCACCATTGGAGCGATGGATGCCGCCTGCCCCTTTGTGAAGAAGGAGCCGCTTGCAATCACCGCACTCGGGGCAACGAGCGGAGCAAGAACGCCGTTCACCGACCGTTTCAATGTTCCCCCTTCGAAACGGAACAGCACCCTCTCCCCAGTCATCGAATCGAGCACGAGCAGGAGGCTATTGCCACCGTTCGGGCAAGGGATGTGTTGTTGTGGGGTGAAGGCCAGCGAGAGGTTCTCCCCACACGCCACGACATCCGCCATTCTGGTGAGCCGTTCAATATGCTCCACCGCCGCCTGCAGGGTATCGAGAACCTCCTGCTGCGCCCGTGCGGTCGCACTCCCTCCCAGCAGCGCGACATACGCCCCCACTGCTGCCACCATAATGACAGTGAACACGCTCACCGCAACCAACATCTCTACAAGTGTGAAGGCGAAGCGCTGCCGCATACCGCTACAACCGTGTTACCGCGAGAGCGCCGGTTAGGTAGATTTCCAACTGGACGCTCGCTGCTTCCCCTGGTAGAGCAAAACGCACTTTCCCAATGGCGTATCGACTCCCACCTTCCTTTCCGAGGAGTATCGCTTCCGGATTCGGGCGGTAGAAGAGTACCACGAGTTGCTTCATCTGATCCGGGTGGGAGGAGGCGCACACTTCTGTGTTCGTCGCTCCGCACACCTCTGCCACAACCCCTGAGGCAAGGGAGTGGCGCTGAAGCACCGTATCCCCCTTATCGTACCACTGGTCGCCGTTTTTATCTGCAAAGAGCACGATTTCTCTCGAAGCCGGCGTGAAGACCACCCCAAAGCCGTGCGAAAAAGAACCATCGACCCCTTTCGTGCCGATCCCGTAGCCTTGCGCAAGGCGCACTAGCGCCGCCACCTCATACACCTCGTTGAGCAGCTTCGTCGTTCCCCGCTGCACCCCCCCTCCGGCGAGCACCACCGCCCCCAGAAGGAGCATAATTGCCACAACTACAATGAGTTCTGTGAGGGTAAAAGCTCGCAGCAGCAAGCGGGGCATAGCCTCAGTATAGCGCAAACACTACAAACGGAAAGGCGAGCTCTACCCAGAGGCCGAAAGTGAGGAAAGGCACAAACGGCACCGCCATCCCGCGACGGATAGCAGGGAGTCTGCTGTGCAAGCGCATGGCGTATTCACCACGGAAAAGCTGGAGGAAGCGATGGAAGCCCCACATGATCCCTATAGCGAGTGCCCCCGCCCAAAATGCAAGGAGAATTGCAGTTATCCCTCTTGCAACCCCAAGGAACGCGCCAATGCCGAATGCCAGCCAACCGTCAGCATCACCAATCCACTTTCCCCGAGAAATGAGCCAAAGCCCCCAGAATGGCAGCGCTACTACCACACCTGAAAGGAGTACCTCGCTCAATGCGGTCACAAAGGATCCCTGCCCTTCCACAACCCGGGAGAGGAGACCAGCCAAAAATGAAAGGGAAGTGAACATCCCCAACCAGTGCGTCGGCACGGCACGCGTGCGTACATCATACGCCGCAAGCGCGAGGCTGATGGCGATGACCCCCCACATGAGTGCAAGCCATACAACCCCCTCCCATTGCAATGCCCATCGAGCTTGAAGCCAACGGATCGCGACGACCGAAAAGCCAATCCCGCACAACAACTCCACAACTGGGTATTGCCAAGAGAGCAAAATTCCACAGGAGCGACATCTGCCCCGTTGAAGGAAAAAAGAGACGAGAGGAATGAGTTCAAACCACCGCAACTGTACCTTACAGGCAGGACATTGGGACCGGCCACGCAGGGGCTTCCCTTGCAGCGTTCGAAAGACCACAACATTGAGAAAACTCCCCACACTCGTACCAAAGAGGAAGGTAATCACACCAGCCACCCACTCCATCTCTCCCATACCCCTGAAAGTACCACGAGAAACCTAAAACACCGTAGCCATGCGGCTACGGTGTTTTAGGCGTTCACACTCTCGTTACAGATTTAGGGGAACACACAGTATACGAGATTGCTCGAACAATTGAGGTTCCCCACTGCAATGTTCGGGTTGCCATCCGAATTGGCAGTGCCGGTGTCTTGCTCAAGCTGCGCCGCCACGACATACGCCTTGCCTCCAACATTGGTGGCGTACTGGTAGGAAGAACCATTCGGATCCTTCGGCTCTGACGGAAGGAAACCGGCAGAAACGAGGGCGGCAATATTGTTAGCGTAATTGCCGTTCGAGTCGAAGTACATCTCGTTTGCCAATTGAATCTGCTTGAGATCCGCAATCCGTCGGGAATCCCGCGCCTTCGCTCGAGCACTATTGAGTGAAGCGAGCACAACCGCCGACAGAATGCCGATAATCGCGATTACCACGAGCAGCTCGATGAGCGTGAAACCGCGACGAAGCGAGAAGGATTGCATACGAAACTCCTTATAACCTGTTAATACACGACCTGCTAATGCTGCTTGGCGCTCACGGCCGCTTGCATTGTACCATTTTTCCCTTTTGCAAAAGAGACATCCTGTGGATAAGCGAATTGCTACCCTGCCGTCGAGACATTATAGATGGGAATGAGAACGGAAGCGAGCAGCACCCCCACCCCCACCCCAAGCAGCACGATCATTGCCGGTTCAATGAGATCGATGAGCGCGTCGACAGTATGGCGCACCTCCCGTTCGTAGAAGGTAGCAAGGGTTTTCATAATGCGCTCCAGCCGCCCTGTTTCCTCTCCGACACGCACCATACCCACGATAATGCCGGGTATTTCGTTATGCTCATTGAGCGCTTCTGAAAGCGCTCTCCCGTTCTTCACTTCCTCAAGAGCTTTCCGAAGAATCCCCGCGTAGACCTCGTTGCCAATCACCGCAGCAGTCACCTCAAGGGATCGGACCATCGGGATACCGCTTGCCACCATTGTGGCAAGGTTATCAGCAAACCGGGCGAGGTAGAGCTTGCGAAAGAGTGTGCCGAAGTAGGGAATGTGCAGTTTCAAGGCATCGAATTGTGCCCATCCCTCTGGTGTGTGCACCCACCACCAAAACACCCCTCCTCCAACCGCGAGGGCGAGCAAGAGGAAGATGCCAAAGTTGGAAAAGAAGGAGGAGAGACCGAGCACAATCTTGGTGTAGATGGGGAGCTCCTGCCCCGATTCCTCGAGAATAGTGCCGATGCGCGGAATGACATAGGTGAGCATCAGCACCATGACGGCAATAAACACCACAATGACGAATGCTGGATACAACAGGGCGCTCTTTGCCTTGCTCGTCAGCTCATACATTCTGTCAAGGTAATCGGCAAGGTAGTTGAAGGTCTCGTCGAGCTTTCCCGTCTCCTCACCCGCGCGGACCATATTGACATAGAAGTCGGAGAAGACGGTCGGATGTTTCGCAAGCGCTTCAGCAATAGACGATCCTCCTTGCAAGTCATCGGCAACCTCCAAGAGGATGCGCTGGAGCAGCGGATTCTCTGTCTCAAGCGCGAGGAGTCGGAAAACCCGAAGGGCAGACACCTGCGCCTCAAAGAGTGTCGCAATCTGCCGGGAGAGCACCACCACCTCCGCCTGCGACACCCGCTCGAGAAAGGTGAGATTCATCGTGAGGATCCCGCCCTCGGCCGGCTCCACCTCCACCACCATCAACCCTCGCCGTTGCAGAGCGGCAATAGCCGCTTCTTGCGAAACAGCATCAACCGTCCCCTCCTGCTTCCCTCCCTTCGCATCAATCGCGGTGTATCGAAAGAGCATACCTACAAGAGCCGCTCCAGCACAGCAGGATTGAGCGCTACGCGCATGGCATCTTCTGCCGTTACCTCCCCGTTGCGCACCAGCTCCGCAAGCGACCTCTCAAACGACACCATACCCTGCTGCATCCCTGTCTCTATGACTGAGTTTATCTCGTGTGTCCTCCGCTCCCGGAT
>WFWM01000007.1 GCA_015491145.1 Patescibacteria group bacterium
ATTTCCGATAGTGTCGATCTATCGCAATTTTCACTAATGTACCAACCCCTTCTGTATTTTGCACTTCCCGGTAGTCTCTCCAACACACTTCTTGGATCTCCCAATTCGTTTTGATGCGTGCTTTGGTCGGTGGTGTGGCAACAAAAAGCGTCACGTGATCCCTCTTTCCTTCCACCTCCCAAGAAAGTTCACCGAGAGAACGCATTGACTGGGGAATAATTCCCAATTCTTCCTTGAGTTCTCGCTTTGCCGCTTCCAGTGGCGTTTCTCGATCGGGCCGATAGCCTCCACCGGGCAGAGTCCATCGCGACGGGTGGTAGACGTGCCGCACGAGGAGCACCTTGGTCTGCTCAGATGGATGGACCAGCAGCACCTTTGCCCCGTATGTCTTTGGTCGACGGATGCGCCAATACAGACGCACACACTGATACGCGGTTCGCAACACTATCGAACGGAACATAACTGGGTTCGCTTTTACCGAATGTAAAGAGTCTTAGAGTGAGGACTATCTCCTGCGAGGAAAATGTGAAAATGAGGCTTCATCTCACAACCACGGATTCACGCCTGCCCCAAACCTCGGTTTGGCTCAGTTCGAGTCCTTCCGTGGGGACATCGCAGAGTCAGGCAATGCTCCGTATTGCCTTCCTCGCGCTGCAGTCCCCCCGGAAGGACTCGAACCTTCAACCCTCGGCTTAAAAGGCCGCTGCTCTACCATTGAGCTACGGGGGGTTGTAAAGACCTTACCACACCCCTCCTCCAGCCCGCTAGATCCCCGGCACATCGACAGCAAACAGCCCTCCGCCAAGGAAGAGGAGCGAGAAGCTCACTAGCGCCGCCAGGTAGTAGGTGCTCCTTGAAAAAGGAGCAATCATCGGAAAACGACGGGCGAGCACCGTAAGCTTCAAAGCAATGAGGGCGCCGACGAGGCCGGCAACCTGCGTCCACGCTCCCACAAGGAGCAGCGTACCAACCGCTGCCTGAAGGGTGGTGGCAAACCGGGCTACCCACCGCCCCCATCCTCCAAACTCGGTGAAGAAAGGACCGATACCCCAAAGGGTGAGCGTCCTCCACGCGTGCGTGAGGAAAAAGAGCGCCACCCCTATCCGCAGCAGAGCAATGGCGTACTGCTCGTACGCAAGGAGATCCGGCCACACATTGAGCATCACCCCTGAGTGTAGCACACTGGTGCCTATCTATGGAGACCACCCCTCTTCCGCCAGTTACCCTCGTGCTCGACAACCTCCGAAGCATCTACAACACCGCTGCCATCACGCGGAGCGCCGCCTTTTTCGGCGTCGCCCGCATCCACGCCTGCGGCACCACCCCGCTGCCGGACGACCGTTTCGGGAGGAAGCGGGCTGACTTTGCAAAGGTGGCACTCGGCGCTGAGGAACTGGTGTCTTTCGTCTCCCACCCTTCAACTGAAGAAGCGCTTGTGAAGCTCCGATCCAACGGGTGGTACATCGCCTGCCTTGAGCAGGCGCCGAATGCGATTCCACTCGAGCGGGGGGTGCGCGGCGACCGCTTCCCTCTCGCAATCGTGGTCGGGGAAGAGCGGCGGGGCATTGCGCCCCACATCCTTTCTCTTTCCGATGCCATTTGGGAAATTCCACGCAAGGGGCAGAAGGAATCGCTCAATGTCGCGGTCGCGGCAGGTATCGCTCTGTGGGCTGTCCGATCGCTCCCCAACCTCAATAGCGCAGCGAAGCCACCACGTTGCCTCTCGCGTCAATGAGATCAACGATGTCATGTCGGTTGCCCCACAAATCTTTCTCCAACCCGAAGAAGATACGCCACTCAGATCCCCAGAACGAGGGTTTGCTGCGCTCTCTGGCGTAGCACGCTGCATAGGAGTAGTGCTGGGCAGCGAAGGCATCGCACTGCCTACCAAATTGCGCTACGACAGGGCTGTCGGGCACTGCGCACGCGGGTAAACGGGCTAGGTAGGCGAGACAGCCGATGCCGTAGCGCCGCCTTGCCCCTGCATCTTTGAGGAGTTCTTTCGCCGGATTCGGGCACACCTGCAGGAGCGGCGGCTCCCACCGCGTCAGCCCAGCGAGGTAGCCGGTGCACTGGTTGGTAAGGAACGAGGTGCCGACAGGGGAAGCGCCTGTGGTGAGGATAGCGTAATCTCCCGGAAAGAGTCGGATGGGCCCCTCACGCCGAGCACCCTGCGGCACTAAGTCTTCCACTCCCTGCGGTATAACAACTGAGGTTCCCGTGAGTCGCGAGGTGAGCTTCCAGCCAGAGATGGAAACAGAGGTCGTCGCTTCCGGTGAGAGGGCAATGACGAGAAACTCCCGTCTCGGATCATCCATCCGAGCCCCCGCCACTCCCCAGGCGAAACGCACCGGCGGCACGACGCTTCCCTTGTGCTGGAACATTCCCGCTACCGCTTCAAACCAAGTACGCACCCACTCTCCCTCGGTGCGGGTAGGAATATTCCGGAAGGTGCGGGAAGGGAGATCAATAATACGCTCCGGTTGCGCCTCCACCAACGGCTCTCGCGCCTGTGGTCGCTCCGGCCCTCCACTTGCGAGCCACACGATGAAGAGGGCAGCAATGACGCCGAGGAAGAAGAGGAGGTCTCGGATGCGTGGATCATCCGGTGTCGTGAGTGTTGTCATAGCCCGCTACACCTTTCCCCTCCATTCTCCTTTGCTCGCTTCCGCACCGCAAGTGCCTCTCGTGCGACGGCCGCCTCGCTCCATGGGGTGCGCTCTCCGTTCGGTCCCATAATGTAGGGATCGGTACCCTTCCCGCTGAGAATGACCACGCCGCCTGTCGGCGCCTCTTGAATTGCCTGCATAATCGCTTTCCGACGATCCAACTCGATAGTTGGTTCCTTCCTGCGAAAGCCGGCACGAATTTCCTCCACTATGTCTCGAGGATCCTCATCGTAGGGGTCCTCGTCGGTAAGGTACACGCGATTACAGTAGGTTTCCGCAATTGCCCCGAGCTTGGGCCGCTTCCAGCGGTCTCTCCCCCCACCGCAGGACCCCAGCACGCAGATGAGGTGCTTGCCGGCAAACGCTTCGTAGAGAGATCGTAGCGATTCCGGCGTGTGCGCGTAATCAACCACCACCTCCACATCCTGCTCCGGCCACGAAGGCAGCCATACCCGCTCCAATCTTCCGGGGATAGAAGAAAGCTTCGCAAGCGCCGCTGCAGCAACGGCGAGAGGCACCCCGAGCGCCTCCGCAGCCTTGATGGCAGCGAGCGCATTGGCCACCGCAGCCTGCCCCGGCAGCGCAAGCTCGAAGCGCTGCCCCCGGTACTCGAACACACTCCCCTTCCCTGCGGGACGCAATTTCCGTGCTTCACGGAGAGAGAAAGGAATCGCTCGAATAGAGGACCGATCGGCAAGGTACCACTGCCCCTCCGCATCATCTTCGTTCGCCACCACGAATCGATTTGGCTTCGACGATCGGAGGAGTGAGGAGAAGAGCGCGCGCTTCGCATTGCGGTATGCCTCGAACGACCCGTGCGCCTCAATATGCTCCGGCTCTAGCATCGTGAAGATGAACCCGTCGAGCTCCAACCCTAGGTGACGAAACTGTTCGGCCCCCTGCGAAGTCATTTCTACCACTGCGTAGCGCACCCCAGCTCTTTTTGCGCGGGCGAGGAAGTGTTGGAGAAAGCCCCGCCCGGGCATTGTCATCTTGAGGGTATTGCGTTCCTCCTGATCCCCTATGAGGAAATGGATGGTGTTGGCGAGCGCAACGGGTTTGCCTGCCTCTCGCAGAATCGCTGCGAGCATTTCCGTGACGGTCGTTTTCCCCTTCGTTCCCGTAACCCCTACAACGACAAGGGAACGGGAAGGAAAGCCGTACCACAGCGCTGCTCCGTACGCCCAGAGAAAGTGGTACGCCCGGATTGCGTGCGTCGATCCCGGAACACGTGTGATGAGCGAACGAAGCAAGGAGAGCACCTTCATACCGCCTTCTTCCCAAGATTCCGGAGCGCTTCACGCAGGAGGTGCGGAAAATCCGCCTCGCGATCTGGGGGGAGCGCAGCTACCGCATCCCGTGCTTCCTGAGCAGAATAGCCGAGTGAGCGCAACGCTGCTGCCACCTCTTCATGGAGAGAACTTCCCACTGGAGCAGATCTCGCCTCTGCTGACGAGAAAGAAAGTATTCTGCTCTTCAACTCGAGGATGATTTTCTGCGCCATTTTCCTCCCGATGCCGGACACTTTCGTAAAGAAGGCTGGGTTTTCTTCAAGCACAGCTTGCTGGAGTGCAACCGGTTCCGCGACAGCGAGGATACTCAGCGCAGACTTCGGCCCCACACCCGGCACGGAAAGGAGGAGGAGGAACATTTCCCGCTCTTCCCGATTCGCGAAGCCGTAGAGATCGAGCGCATCCTCCCGCACCACGAGCGCAACCGGAAGGGTTACCACTTCTCCCTCCTGTCGCGCCTTAAGGCGCTCTTTCCCCCGCTGGCTGAGGAACACGAGGTACCCCACCCCACCAGCCTCAACGACCACCGCGTCTGCCCCCCACCACGAGAAGGCGCCGGATAGCTGGGCGAGCATCCTCCCCACTCTACCACAGCTTGCCAAATGCCCCCGAGCACGCTAGGATGCCGCCTGTATGGCAATCAAGGCTTCTGCAAAGCGCGCGTTGCGAGTGAGCGCCCGGCGTCGGGTGTACAACCTGCGGCGTATTCGGGCAATGCGCAAGGTTCTCAAGCAAATCACCCGCCTCCTCAAGCAGAAGGATATCGCGGCAGCACAGGCGCTCGTGCCCGAGGCATACAAGGCAATCGACAAGGCAGCAAAACGCGGCGTCATCAAAAAGAATACCGCAGCGCGCAAAAAGTCGCGCCTCATGGCTCGCATTCGGAAAGCGTCCGCGTAAGTGTTGTGATTACACTTGGTGCCACCGTCTGTCCCACAGGTTCCCTGTGGGGATGGGGCTGGGGGTGGACAGTTTCCTTTTGCTTACCTCTTCCGCGCCCTGTGCTCCCGCCAGGATTCGAACCTGGATTACGGGCTCCGCAAGCCCGCGTTCTATCCATTGAACTACGGGAGCGTGCCCGTATGCTACCACACCCTCCCCCCTCCGGCTACATTCCGATGAGCATAGAGGCATCGAATTCCTGTGACCAATCCCGACACTTGCGCTGATTCACATACTCGTCAACCGAGCAAACCTTATCAGGCCCCGGATCCCCGCAAATTGCCCGTGGAATGGAAGGATACTTCTCCCAGTCGAGCGGCTGCCCCTGCTCCGGATCAGAGCGATCGACAAACTTTTCCAAGTTCGCTACCGCAATGACGGCAAACGGCCCCTCAATGTTGCGGCAGGTTGGTGAGGAGGTGTCGCATCGACAGTACGGCATTGGGGGGTAGCGGTAGTAGGCGTAAAAGTAGTTCTCCGGTCTCGGCCCAAAGAAGGAGAAATTGCTCACCCGTCGGTTGATGGGGTCAACTGGTGTTTTCCCCGTGGGAAAGTAGGGGTGGAGCGCTTCAAGCCAATCATCCGGGGTGCCGGCATCGGATGTTTCCCACCCTCCTGCGTTGCAGGGACACGTTGTTGGAGGATACGACTGGTGATCAGAGTAGTAGAGCTCGAGCGCATTCCGAATACTACGAAGATCGGCCAGGCGTCGCGCATCTCTCCCTCCTTCTCGTGCGGAAGCAACGGAAGTGGTCACGATACTCGCCAGCACCCCGATAATTGTTATCACCACGAGCAGTTCAATCAGGGTGAAGGCTCGCTGCCGACGCAGCTTCCCCATAGGCTCCCTTCTGCTACACCCCCATCCACTCGAGGAGCCGGTGCATAATAGGCGGATACATTTCCTGCGCGGGGAGAACCTCCCGCAGAATAGCATCCACCTTGCGAGGATCGAGAGAATCCGCCAACGGAATTGCAATGAGTGGCTGCGTGACCGAACGATGGCGAAGCAGGAGGGTGGACGCGAGGGCATCACGTGGATCATGGAGATGGATCCAGTATGCCTCTAAGTCGCTGAAAGGGTAGAAATCGTGCCCCACAAGGATTCCTCGGGGTGTGATTTTGCATTCTACTTCTGGCAACGGGCGCGATACGGCAATCGCAAACACAAACGCTCCCACCGCAATGATGATCGCGAGGAGGATATTGTTGAAAATGAGCGCGGCAATCACGCCTGCGGCAGCGAGAATCCCCAAGGCCCAGTACCATTCCGCGCTCTTCGGCTGCACCTCATACTCTCGCGCACGCCATGAGAGCAGCTCGGTTCCGTAGTTGATCGCTTCCTCTTCCAGCACATCGAATTCTTCCGTTTCTCCCTCCTGCCTACGGCGATCCATAGCACTCCTACTATACCACACCCCACCTTCCTCAACGCGCAAGCGGCACGAGCGGGATGTTCTTAGGCGGCGCAACACCGAGTGCGAGGAAGGTGGACCGGTAGGATCGCTCCGCGTAGCGGAACAGCTTGCGGGGATTTTGCGTGAGACGACCGACAATGGGCGGAGGATTCCAGAGCACGTACACCCGCGGCACGAGGCGAGACACCCGTTCTACCACTTCAAAGGTGAAGGATTGCTGAAACTTGAGGAAGAGGGAGAGAATTTCCTTCTCTTGCTTCGGCATCGGCAGCCCAAACTGGATGAGGCGAAACGCACCGCGCTCGAGGAAGCGAGTCAGAGAAGAGAGGCGGGAGAAGGGCGCGGCAGCACTCCGCGCGACGGTGTTTGCAATAACGACCACATCAGTCGCGCCAATCCGAGCAAGGAGGTGGGGAAGTGCCTTTCCAAAGAGGAGCTCGCCGTCAAAGTAAACGCGACCGTCTCTCGGCACCCCGCCGGGCCACAGCACCGGCACGGCACAAGCGCTCACAAGCTCAGCCACGGGGTCTTTCGCCGTCCGCACATCCACCCATTCGAGTCGCTCTCGCGTTTTCTCATACATCCCCACCCATACCGGCACCGACAGTTCCCATTTATCAGGATCCGGAAGTCGATAGTCCCCCCAGCGGAACGCCCGCTCGAGCTTCGGCAAGAGGAGGAAGGGGTAGCGGGTGAACCGTACGAAATCAGGGGGAAGCGTGTTGTAGAAAATGGCGGTGCCTCGGTAGGTTGCCGGATTTCCTGCGGCAAAGTACGCCACCGTAGGGGCTCCCGCAGAGAGGCCAACGAGCGCTTCAAACGCCCTCGCCACGCCGAGGTCGTGAAGCGCACAGGCTATCGCACCACCCCCCACGCCTCGCATTGCCCCACCGAGCACCACTAGCACAGGACGGATGCGCTGGTGGGCTGGATCCCCCTTCTCCTGCAATGCAATCTTTTGACGCAGGAGCATCAACAAAGGCGAGGGTCGGAGCG
>WFWM01000008.1 GCA_015491145.1 Patescibacteria group bacterium
CTAGTGTACCACACGGGGGGTGCTTGCCGGGGTTGCGGATGCACCCTGTGCTACACTATGGGCAATGCTCGATCTGCAGAGCGCGGGAATGGTGTTCCTTGCTGTCGGATGGCTCGGGATGGTGCTTCGCGTTGCGTCGCATGGGCACTGGCGTGAGCGCGAGCGTTGGCTCACCGCGCTTGCAAGCGCGAGCCTCGCGTGCGTTGGGGCGGTCGTGTATGCGGCAGGAGAATTCGCCGAGGGCTATACCGTCGGATTTGCTGCCGCTGCCGCCGTTGCAACGAGCGCAGCGCTCCTTTTCCTCCATCTTGCCTATGGTGCTTCCTCTTGCGAGGAGGAAGACGAGAGCGGAGAAGGGGAGGTGCAGAACAGGAATGAGCAGGCTGCGGTATGACGAAGACTTCCCTGCCGCTACCACCGAAGGCGCACCACCTCCTTGCCGCACGGGTGCGGGTGCAGAACCTCGCACAACTTGCTATCACCCCTCTGCGACGCATTGCCCTTGAAGCGCTCGAGGAAGGGCTCACCGCCGTGCTGCCGGAGCAGGCGCTCGCGCGATCTGTGCGGGATGACGGAGGGATCCTGCTTATTGACGGGGCGGTTGCCGCCGATATGGGCCGCTGGCGGAAGATGGTGTTCCTCGCGGTGGGAAAGTGCGCCTACCGAGCCACTGCCGCATTCGCTGCACTCGTTGGCAGGGAACCGGATGTGGGGGTGGTCGTGGGGGTCGGGAAGCCGAATGTGGCGCTTCCGTCGTGGGCCCGGGTATATGCCGGCACCCACCCATTCCCTTCCGCGGCAAATAGGGAAGGGGCTCGGGCGATGCTCGAGGCGCTGGAAGGGCTCGGGGCGGAAGATGGGGTGGTGGCAGTCGTCTCCGGGGGCGCCTCCGTGCTCCTGTGCGGGGACGGTGCTCGGCAATGCGAGGCGGAAGCCCGCATCACACAGGCGCTCTTTGCCGCGGGGGCGACGATTCAGGAGCTCAATACCGTGCGGAAGCACCTCTCCCCTCTTCGAGGAGGCGGGCTCGCGCAGGCGGCGCACCCTGCCCAAGTGGTGGCGCTTGTGTTCTCGGATGTGCCGGGGGACGATCTCGCTACCATTGCCTCCGGGCCTTTCGTGCGGGATACGACGACGAAGGACGATGCGCGTCGTATTTTGGAGCGCTACGCGGTTCCCCTGCCTGATGCGGAGCTTCGGGAGACGCCGAAGGACGAGGCGTGCTTTGCCCGCGTGGCGCATTTCCTCGTCGCGACGAACCAGCATGCCCTCTCGGCAATGCGGGAACGCTTGCAAGAGCATCGCATCGCAAGCGACATCTGCGACCGCTGCTTGAGCGGGGAGGCGCGGCGGGTTGGAGCCAACCTTGCGCGGCTCCTCAACGACGCTCCTGCCCGCAGCGGGTTCCTCTATGGAGGCGAAACGACGGTGACGGTGCGCGGCACGGGGGAAGGGGGGAGAAACCAAGAGGTGGTGCTCAGTGCGCTCGCTGCGGGTGTGCCGGCCGGTTCCCTCGTTCTCTCTTGCGCGAGCGATGGGTGGGACAACGGGCCGCAGGCAGGTGCGATTGCCGATGAGGAGACACTCCGGCATATTCGCGAACGGGGACTTTCCGTGGAGGAGGCGCTCCGGGAGAACAATTCTGCCGCCTTCTTCCGCGCAAGCGGAGATGCCATCGTCACAGGACCGACGGGAGCGAATATTGCCGATCTCCTCCTTGCGTTGCGATCGTAGGGAGAGGGCGGTGGGGATAAGGACCCAGCCAAGCAGCGCTATACTTGGATGTGAGAAATACCTATTCCCCCTGTTGCTATGGCGTTTATCCGTTGGTTTGCCACCCTCTCGCTCAACGATGTGCCAATTGTTGGCGGGAAGAATGCTGCGCTCGGAGAGATGGTGCGCGAGCTCTCGCAGCTCGGGATCCCCGTTCCCAACGGCTTTGCGATTACCGCTGAGGCGTATCGCACATTCGTGCGCGAGAACCAGCTTGAGCGAGTCATTCGCGAGCAACTTGCCGATCTCGATACGCATAATATAGCAGCGCTCCACCAGCGGGGGGAAGCAATCCGTCACGCTTTCCTCCAGAGCGCCTTCCCTCCTGCGTTGGAGGAGGCGATCGTGCGAGCGTATCGCGAACTCGGCGAGGAGTACGGACGCAACCCGGATGTTGCGGTGCGATCGAGCGCCACGGCGGAGGATCTGCCGGATGCGTCCTTTGCCGGTGAGCAGGAGACCTTCCTCAATGTGGTGGGGGAGGCGGAGCTCCTCGACAAGGTGCGGCGCTGCTTCGCCTCGCTCTTCACTGATCGGGCTATCTCCTACCGGGTCGACAAAGGTTTCTCCCATAACGCGGTTGCGCTCTCGGTTGGGGTACAGAAAATGGTGCGCTCCGACCGTGGTGCAAGCGGGGTGATGTTCACCCTCGATCCGGAGACGGGTTTCCCGGGCGTCGTCGTGGTGGAGGGTTCGTGGGGTCTGGGGGAAATGGTGGTGCAGGGGAAGGTGACGCCAGATAGCTTTATGGTGTTCAAGGAGG
>WFWM01000009.1 GCA_015491145.1 Patescibacteria group bacterium
ACCGCTTCCACCACTCCGCCTGCCACGCCGAGCTCCTCCAGCTCCACTCCTGCCGGCACTTCTACCCCACCTGCCGCGACTTCCACTCCCACTACCGGTTCCCAAGGCACCACTCCCGCTTCCTCTGTCAATTCTTCCTCGCCAGCCTCTTCAGGAACTGGAGGGAACGCAGGGTCAGGGAATGCGGACGCATCGACGGGTGCAGCCGCCTCAGGGGCAGACAATGGCAGTGCAGCGGCTGCTGCGGGCAGGGATGCTGCCTCAACAGATGCCGTAGGCGCCGCAACGGGAGGGGGTGATGCCGGCGACACCTCGGCGGGCTACACCTCAGGCAGCGCCAGTGCAGCTACGGCTCCTTCGCAGGAAGGGGGCGGCAGCGATGCGGCTGCGGCAAGTGGGGAAGAGGGTGCCGCTGGAGCCGAACCCGCCCTTCCTGCCGCGCCTGCTGCTTCGAGCACGCCTGCTGCAGGCAAGTCGTAATCCTTCTTTTGTTCTTTAATTTGGCGCGGCAGCAGCCGGCTACCACGGCAGGGTGTGGGGCATTGGGGTAGGATCCACCTCCTCCCACGAGGCGGTGTTGAGAGGGATTTCCTTCACCGTGTTGAAGTCGCGGTACTTGAGGTGCCCATGCTGGCGGGCGTACTCGTAGAGCTCCTTCGTGATGCGGACATCTTCGAGGCAGTATTCGCGGATTTTGTCAACCTCTCCCCGCTTCCACCACTCATACGCCTTGATGCCGGTTGCCGTTTTCTGCAAGCCAAGCGTTGCCTGCGCGAGCGTGTCAAGCTTTACCCTCCTGCCAATGACCGCCTTCACCTCTTTCAGCAGGTCGATGCTCTTGATGCGGGTAAGGTCGCCGGGGTAGTACTTGTTGAGGAGTGGAATATCGAAGTGGTCGGAGTTGAAGCCGATGAGAAGGTCTGCCTGCTCAAGTAGTGGCCAGAGCTTCGGGAGCTCATCTTCAAGGTAGCTCGTGTAGGAGTCGGTGGCGCTGTCCCACACACCAACGAGCGCAATGGAGAGCGCTTCCGGGCTTGCCGATCCCACCTCTGCGAAGAGGTTTTGCGTCTCAATGTCGAACACCACCTTTCGGATTGCCATACATTTTCGTTTTCCTGCCATTCAACGGCTCGTAATGAGGTGCTCCCACCCCTCCTGCGGCGCTTCCTGCTGCCGCTTGGAAGGGAGGTGTTTGAGCGTGAGGGTGCCTTGGGCGAGCTCGTGCTCGCCGAGGAAGGCAACCCATGGGGCATTATGTCGGAACGCTTCGGCTATGCCCTCCTGCGGCGAGGCGGGGGCAAGGAGCGCCACCACGCGCGCTCCGGCGCGACGGGCACGCAGCGCCACCTGCTGAGCAGGAAGGAGCGCCTCGGGCGTAAGGGGGACGATGACTGCATCAGTGTGCGGAAGCTCCTTCGGCAGGAGGTGGCACGCTTCGAGGAAGGCGGCGAGCGTCACATCCCCCAGCCCGAAGCCGACGGCGCTCACGGACGGGCCGCCGAAGAGGGCAGTAAGGCCATCGTAGCGGCCGCCGCCAAAGATAGACCGACGGAGCGAGCCCGTGCGTGCGAACACCTCGAAGACGATGCCGTTGTAGTAGTTGAAGCCACGCACGAGGGAAGGGACGAATCGCACCGGCACGCCGAGCCCGACAAGCCCTTCCCACACCTCCTGCAGGCGCCGGCGTGCTTGCGAAGGCGCAAGGCGCGGGAAGGCGGCATCGAGCGCTTCCAAGGTCTCCACCTCAAGGAAGGTTTCCACCACCCTTGCATCATCGAACGGGAGGCGCTCCCGCAGGCCGCGCACGAACGCTTCTGTATCCACCTTTTCCTTTCGGTCGATCCACGAGAAGAGGGCGGACGGATCGGCAAGCGGCTGTAAGAGGTATTCCGCCTCGAGGGCAGCGAGGAGCCCCCGGTGGCTGAGGCGCACCTCGAAGGTGTCGGTTGGGGCGCCGAAGGCGTCGGAGAGGATTGAGGAAGCGAGCGCGATGATTTCAATATCGGCAGAGGCGCCGGGCTCACCGAGAATGTCGCAATTCCACTGCCAATGTTCCCGCAGGCGGCCGTGCTGCGGCCGTTCGTAGCGGAAGACATTGGGGAACGAGTACCACCGGAGCGGGAAGCGCAGCGACTTCGCCCGCGCGGCAACGAGCCGGGCGAGCGTCGGTGTCATTTCCGGCCGGAGCGTGAGCCGCCGACCGGCGCGGTCGTGGAAGGTGTAGGTCTGCTCGCGCACGATTTCCTCGTTTTCTGCCGCTTTCGCTTCGTAGAGCTCGGCGGGTTCTATCACGGATGCGTGGTACTCCTCAAATCCCCATCGCTCGATCCAATCGCGGACGCGCCGCTCAATTGCACGGAAGGTGCGCATTTCCTC
>WFWM01000010.1 GCA_015491145.1 Patescibacteria group bacterium
GCACCGCAACCGGGTCTCTGCTCGATCGGAGCACCTCCAGCACGCGCCCTTCCCTCCCGCGTATGAGTGCGCGAAGGATTGCTGCCTCGGCGCTGAGCGGCACTGTCTCCTGCTCCTTCGCCGCCTGAAGAATGAGCGAACGCAGGGCATCACCGCCTTCTCTTTCCTCCTGCTGGGCAGGTTCGCTTTTACCTTCCCCACCATTGTGCCGCTGTGAGGCGGCGCCGTCTCCCGATTCCAATCGCTCCTCGTCTGCCGTACCCATCTGGATTGTGGCGAGGAGGAGTGCCTGAATGCGATCGCGGTTGAGCGGAATCCAACCGTCCTCCGGTTCGTAGAGTTTCTTGGCCGCCTCTACCACATCGGCAAGGAGCTGTCGAGCCTTGGTTGGGTCCTCCTGCGCGCGCTCGATAATCTTTCGTAGCCCCTCGGGAGAGATAATGACGCGAGCGTTCTGGGCTTCCTCCTCGAGGAAACGGAGTAGTGTCTCATCTTCTTGCTCTGATGCGGTGTCTGTCGATGGTGGGACAGGATGGTTTGCTGCCATAGACGGGTGATCTACGGATAATGCGTGGTCCGCTTCCTCCCCAGGAACCGGCGAGGCAAGTGGCGGTTGGGAGGCACCTCCTGCCGGCTCACGAGAGGATGCGCTGGGCTCCGACATGGGCTCGGCAGGAGGCTGGAGCCATCGGGCGAGAATCCTCCACCCCTCTCTCCTGATGAGCCAGTAGGCAATGGCAAAAGAAATGCCGAGCAAGAAGAGCCAGACGAGGAGCGCCAGCGCCGGCTGCATCACCACCCCCGTATAGGGGATTTGTGTGAGGTACACATAGCCGAGCGGTTCCTCCTTCGGCGGTTCGCGAAATGTGACTGCCGAAAGCTCGATGCGGGGCTGGTCATAACCCCCTCCACAGCCAGCGCAGGGAGGTGCCACCACCGAGACTTTCGCGGAGCACTGCACGGTGCCCCCCGGCCCCGAGAAGGTGCCGATATATTCCTGCGTTTTCGTTGGAACAAACGCGATGCTGCCGGTCGCTGCAACCGTTCCAATATCGGGCTGGATTGTCCCGCTCGTTACCCCCAAGGCACTCCACTGCAGCGTCACCTTGGTTCCCTCTCCCGCTCGCACCTCTGCTGGCGTGATTGACATTGTGCAGACAGGGGTTTGCGGTTGGGTAATTCGTTTGAGCGCCGCACACAGCGGCACCACGCTGTTGGGAGAAGAGGTATCCGGATAGGCTGCGTGCACCGCCTCCAGCGATCGCACAGGGGCAGACATCGCGAGCGAGGTTTCCACTACTACCGAAACCGTGTCTTCAGCGTCGGGTATGTCAGGGGTGGGAGAGGTAGACGCCACCTCCGAACCATTCTCTGCAAGGAGCGAGAGGAACCATTGCTCCCTCGGCTGCGAGGGGTTTGCCTGCGCACTGTGGTCATCGAACGAAGCGAGCTTCACCTCATAGGTGCCCTCGGGGAGGGATTCTGCAAGTTCCACACGCTTGCGCGCCCCTTCTTTCGACACATCAGATCGAAGCTTCTCCGACGGGTTTGGAAATGCTACCACGACACCGTCCGCTTCGGTGAAGGGGCACACAGGCGGCGGCGTTGTAATACGATCAAACGCAATGCAGCGCACATGCACCGAGTTCGGGTACTTCGAGGGATCTGCAGGATGAAGGACATGCTGGGCTACCACCCGCACCACCTTCCTTGCAAGCGCGGCACCCTCTGCAAATGTGCCCTGAGCATCCGCAAAGGTCACACCGTCGCGAAGGTCCTCGGTGGGGCCGAAACGGGCAACGAGCGACCCCGCCGCATCATACAAAAGGAGGTTCCACTGCTCCTGCCGCTGCCGCTCCGCAGGTTCGGCCTCTCGCCCCTCGTAGCCGTCGTAGGAGTAGTAGGAAATAGTGTAGCGGCCCGGTGGTAAAGAAACGTTTCGATCTCGCTGCGTCGGCCCAATAGAAGCAATGAGCCCGTTGGTTGCCGCATCGGTGCCAAAATCAACAATGGTTCTCCCCTCTTTCGGAGGAAACGGACAATCCGGCACGGTCGCCGGTCCTGCCGCACGCACTGGTGCAACCCTTCCTCCAAGAGCAAGCACCGCTGCCGCAAGCAGCATCCCTGCTGCTACAACCGCATTGCGACCATTTCGCTGCACCGCATTTTTCTCGTTTTGCATTCCCAACACCGATTGCATACACCACTATGAAGTATGCTCCACCGCAGCGCCCTGCGGGAGGCTGTGGACGGCAAAGCGCCCCACAAAGGCGGCTTCCACAATATAGCGCTCTTCCTTCGCTCCCAGCGTGTTGCAGGTGATGAGTACGAGGCGCTTTCCGCCCGGTTGGAGTGCAATGCGGGTACCATCCACGAGCGCAAGCCGGACGCGTCGCACCCGATACACCTCCTCCCAACCTCCTCCACGGATACGGACCTCATCTCCCGGCACAAGGGTATGGATGCGGTTGAAGATCTTGAAATTCGGGTTAAGCACCACCGGTCGGTTGCTTGAATGCCCAAAGAGAATCATTGTCCCACCTTCTCCCATTCGTGCCGAATTCGGGTAGCGCACCACACCCGACAGGAGCGCCTGCTCCAGCACGGCAATGCGGGAAGAGGCGGGGTTGCGCACCGGAGCAACGAGGCCGATCGACGGAATAAGGAGCTGTTCCGGTAGAGTAACAGGAGGCTTCACAGTTGCGCGGTCCCGCTGCTTTTGCTGGGAAAGCGCGTCTTTTACTTGGGTGCCGACCGCGTCACCATCTTTTGCGCCTTGGTCCGTATCCTCCCGCGCCCACACCCTAGCAGGAACAGTCCTTCGATTGAATCCAGCTGCGTCTGCTGCCACCCCCGCTGCTGCGGTTTGCTCACGCGCAGGCTCCGGCTCGATGCCGAAGGCAGTGAGCGCCCCTGCGAGAGTGAAAAAAATGGTGAACCCAGTGATGGTGATAAGAATGCCTTGCATACCACGCCATTCCTGTACTAACCGCAACTGCCGCCATCGCGCTGCGAGATGCTCCTCTACCGACCTGTGCGCAGAGCGCTTGCGAAACTACCACAAACAAAACAGGAAGTCAAGCAAGACTCGCGCATTGGTTGACAGGCGTTCCCTCTTGTGATATTTTGCTATCATACCGTACCCTCACAGCTGATAGTCTTTTACTCGTTTTCTCGTTTTCTCGTTACTCATATGTCGTCGCAACCTGCACCTTCCCAACAAGCAAACCGCATCCAGCCGCCAACCTCGTGGTGGGCGGTGCTTGCGCTCGCTGCCGCCCTTGCGGTGCTCTTCCTTCTCGCAGGGTTTGCCCTCATCAACGCGCCGGCAGCATGGCGCGCGATGCAAGCTGCAGCGGTTTCGCTGAGTGCCCAGTTCTACCCCGCTTCCGGGGACCGCGCCTCGTTCACTGTCCGTCCATCAGCGCCGCTCGTGCAGTCAGGAGAGCCGTTCTCCCTCTATTGGGAGTACCAGCCGAACACTGCCGGATCCTTTTCCGTGCAGTTCCCCTGCAGAGAAGGGATTGCGGTCTACCTGCCAAATACGCTCGGTGTTTACACTCCCGCGCCGTGTGGAAAGGCGATTGCGCTTTCTTCCAACCGGTCCAGCGTGCGCCTCATCGTGGTGAGCGAGGGATCTGCTCCCTACCGGGATATCCCTTTCACGATTTCCTTCACGCCTAACGGGTCAGAGGAACCCGTCGCGCAAGGTTCCGCGATCGTTACGGTGGCATCCCGAACAGGCGCCCCAATCGCTGCTCCTTCCGAACGCCCCACCCCTCCCTCCACGACAGCTTCGCCCCAACAACCAGCAGGACGCCGCGTGGCGCCAAGGCCGCAACGGCAGGAGCAGAGGGGGGTGGCGCAGACTCAGCGTTTTGCCCTCCCTACTTCTCAGTCGAACACTTCCCCTTCGCGCGGGAAGCCTAACCTTGTCGTCTACCCGCTTGCCGTGGGGTACATTGACGCGGATACGAACGCTTTCGTCGCCACCACTTCGCCCCTTTCCCCCTCGCAACGGGTTGCGGTGCGCTTCCAGGTGAAGAATGAGGGAGGCACCACAACTCCTCAGTGGCGTTTTGCCGCTGTGCTCCCAACGGTGCCGCCGGCAATCTTTCGTTCGCCGTTGCAGCAGCCGCTTGCGCCGGGCGACCGTATCGAATTCACGCTCGCTTTCGATAAGGTGCGCTCCGGCACATCGTCGGTTTCCGTCCGTATCAATGTAGATCCAGACAACAAGGTTCGAGAAACCAATGAGGGAGACAATTTGGCAACACTCTCCCTCCCAATCCAGCAGTAGCCCCCTTCTCAAGCGCGCGCACCGGCGAGTTACACATCAATTTCTGCAAGCTTCGCGTTGCTCTGAATGAAGTTCTTGCGACTCGCCACATCGCTCCCCATCAAAATCTCGAAGAGTGCATCAGCAGCCCGCGCATCTTCAATGGTGACCTGCTTGAGGGTGCGGCGAGCGGGGTCCATCGTTGTCTCCCACAACTCTTCGTAGTTCATCTCGCCGAGCCCCTTGTAGCGCTGGATAGACACCTTTGGCGTCCGTCCGTGCTCCTGCGCTTCCGTTGCCTCCCCCCCTCCCTCCGCAACTTCTGCCGTGGCAGACCCTTCCTCTTTCTCCTCTATCTCTTCTCCCATCTCTCGAGCTACCTCCTGCGGCACACCGAGTTCCTCGAGCACTCGAAACTTTTCCTCTTCAGAGTATGCGTAGCGAACCTCCTTCCCTTTCGTGATCTTATACAGCGGTGGCTGGGCAATGTAGAGGTGGCCCGCTTCAATGAGTTGAGGGAGGTACCGATAGAACAAGGTGAGGAACAGGGTGCGTATGTGGGCGCCATCGACATCAGCGTCGGTCGCAATAATGATTTTGTGGTAGCGAAGTTTACTGATATCGAATGTCTCGCCAATGCCGGTGCCAAGCGCAACGAGGAGCTCCCGAATTCCACGCGCACTCACAATTTTGTCGAGTCGGGCCTTTTCCACATTGAGAATCTTCCCCCACATTGGGAGCACCGCCTGCGTCCGCCGGTCTCTCCCCTGCTTCGCTGACCCGCCGGCGGAATCTCCCTCGACGATGAAGAGCTCTGCCTCGTCGGCACGCTTCGTCTGGCAATCGGCAAGCTTGCCCGGCAGGGTCATCCCTTCGAGCGCGCCCTTGCGGAGGATGGAGTCTTTCGCTGCTTTTGCTGCTTTCCGCGCGCGCATTGCAAGCATCGCCTTCTCGATGATGGCGCGTGCGTCATTGGGGTGTTCCTCGAGAAAGGTATCGAACGCCTTGGCAAACACCGTCTCTACGGCGCTGCGCGCTTCCACTGACCCAAGCTTTGCCTTTGTCTGCCCCTCAAACTGAATATTCTCGAGCAGTACCGACACCGCTGCTGTGAGCCCTTCCAGCACATCATCTCCGCTCAAGTTCTCGTCCTTTTCCTTGAGCAGATTGTTGCGTCGCGCGTAGGCATTGAGTGTTCGGGTGAGCGCAGTTTTGAAACCGGTGATGTGGGTACCACCTTCGGGATTGTAGATGCTGTTGGCAAATCCCAGAATGCGGGACGCAATATCATCGACATACTGCAGCGCAATTGCCACATCCACACCATCCACCTCCTCCCGCACGAAGAAGATGGTGGGGTGCACCGGTTTGCTGTGACGGTTAAGAGTTCGAATCATCGAACGGAGTCCCCCTTCGAAGGAAAAGGCGAGCGTCGGGGCATCAAGCCGAAGGCTGTGCACCCAGTACACGCCTTGCTTTGCAAGGGCGGCAGCTGAAAGCGATTGCTCTGGCAGCGCGCGCGCATCAATAATACGGATTCGCAAACGAGGCACAAGGAACGCCTGTTGCCGAAGGTGATCTACGATTTTCTTCCACGAGAATTGAATGGTGGGGAAGATTTCCGGATCCGGCTCAAAGAGCACGATGGTACCGTGGCGCTCAGAAGCGCCGATCCGCTTCACCGCAGCACGCGGCTTGCCGCGATCATACTCCTGCACAAACCTCCCTCCGTCGCGGTGCACCTCCGCATAGAGGTAGGTTGACAGTGCATTCACCACAGAGACCCCAACCCCGTGGAGACCGCCTGCAACCTTGTAGCCTCCCCCGCCAAATTTGCCGCCGGCATGGAGGGTTGTCATTATCGTCTCGAGTGCGGAGACCTTCGTCTGGCGGTGGACTTCCACAGGAATCCCTCGCCCATCGTCAGCCACGCGCACCCGATTTCCCGGCAGGAGTGCCACCTCAATCTCACTCGCATAGCCGGCCATTGCCTCATCGCGCGCATTGTCAAATACTTCCCAGATGAGGTGGTGGAGCCCTTCAAGCCCTGTCGTGCCAATGTACATCCCCGGCCGCTTCCGAACCGGCTCAAGCCCCTCCAGCACCTGAATCGCATCTGCCCCGTAAGAGCTGGAAGGCAGCTGTTTGGGAGAAGCGGGTGGTTGGTCTGTATGAGAAGAACGGGTCTTGCGAGGCTTCGGCATACACCAAGACAAAGCATTCGCTGCGTCCGCACGCGCCTTCAGAACATTGTACCATAGGATCCATCCCTCTGCATATCGGGGGCGCTTTGACTTTCTGATGCCTCTACGGTAGTGTGGGAACACCCGATATTAGTAGGGGGCCCCTTGGCTAACCACGCTCACTCAGCGAGAGAGGGCGTGTCCTTGTGGGCTCACAATTGTTGGTATGACTTCTCCATCCTCTACCGCAAGCGCTCAAGAAGCAGCTGTTCAACAGGAAGCGAACCCACTCCCTCCGATACCCAAGGAAGAGGAAGCGGCCATTGCAAAGCTCTCCCTCCCCCCGAAGGTGGGTGATGTTGTCGAGGGGGTGGTGATCGCGAAAGACACCAACAAGGTGTTCGTCGACCTCTCACCGTGGGGAACCGGCATTATCTACGGACGGGAATACCTCGCGGCTCGGGATATGCTCCGGCGCGTCAAGGTGGGAGACACGCTGTCTGCCCAAGTCGTTGAGGAGGAAAATGAGGAGGGGTACATTGAGCTCTCGCTCAAGGAGGCCCGCCGCGCGATGCTGTGGGCAGAAGCAGAGCAAGCGGTTGCCAACCGTCAAATTTTCCCGCTCGTCGTAAAGGATGCGAACAAGGGAGGTCTGCTGCTGGAGTGGCAGGGTATTCCCGGCTTTCTCCCTGCAAGCCAACTCACGCCCGAACACTACCCCCGCGTGGAAAATGGCGATAAGGACAAGATACTGCAGGAGCTCCGGAAGCTCATCGGCAAAACGCTTTATGTCTCCATCCTCTCCATCAACCACGAAGAAGAAAAACTCATCTTCATTGAACGCTCGCCCGATGAAGAATCGCAATCGGGGGCAGCAGAAGGCAGTGCTCAGCCTGGAAAAGAACCGTCGCGTCGAAGGAAGCGGGATGCCTCGCTCTTGGCGAAGTATGCCGTAGATCAGGTCATTGAGGGAGAGGTGACCGGTGTGGTTGACTTTGGGGTCTTCATCAAGCTTGAAGAGGGCCTCGAGGGGCTCGCCCATCTCTCTGAGCTTGATTGGGGCCTCGTCACGGATCCGCGAAAGCTCTTTAAGGTTGGCGATAGGGTGCGCGCGAAGATTATTGATATCAAGGATGGCAAAGTATCGCTTTCTATCAAACGGCTCACGCCGGACCCGTGGGAAGGAGCGAAAGATCGCTACCACAAGGGGCAACGGGTAGATGCTGTCATCATCAAGCACAACAAGCATGGCGCCCTCGCTTCTGTTGAGGAGGGCGTTGCAGGCTTGGTCCATGTGAGCGAATTCCCCTCGGAAGAGGTGCTCCGATCCACGCTGAAACTTGGGGAACGTCACCCCTTCATCATCACGGTTTTCGAACCGAAGGAACGGCGGATGATTCTCTCCTACGCGGGAGAGAAACCGTGGGAGAGCAGCAAAGAGCAAGACGAGCCAGCCGCCTCCACCTCTTCAGCGTAAGGGCAGTTCGCCTCCCCCTCACCCCTCACCCTTCGTGGACGCTGACGGTGAGGGTCGCCGGCTGCAGCGGCTTTCCTGCATGGAAAACCGCAGCAAGGTAGCGTGCCGCGACCCTCCCCCCTTCCATATACCTCTGGCGCTCGCTTGGAGAAGCCGACGAAAGGAGCCAGGAGGCGAGTTCCTCCTTTGGTGGCTTTGCCGGCACCCCTTCCTTCAGGGGGGCGATGCCGATGCGTACCCGCCACCAACGCCGCGTCCCAAGGCTGCGTTCAATGCTCTCGATGCCATGGTGACCACCGCTGCGCGCGGCCCACGAAATACGCACCATCCCAAGGGCAAGATCGACATCATCGTGCCACACGACAAGGTACGCCGGAGGCACCCGAAGCTGCTGGAGCTGTCGCCGCACCGCAGCCCCTGACATATTCATCCACGCGGGGGAAAGGAGCACAGCCACCTCAGCCTGCCCGACGATACATCGCACTTCCTCTCCATCTTCCTGCGGAGGTATGCAACCGAATGTTTGAATAGCTGAAATGAGCGCCACCTTCCCTGCATTGTGGCGGTCCCATTGGTGCGATTCTCCGGGATTCCCTATCCCCATAAAGCACCACCTCCTTGCCATACACACGCTAGCGTACCACACATTTCTTGCGTGTCGCTCGCTCCGACCGTACAATGGCGCGTGATGAACTCTCCTTCTCACGGCACAGGAGGCGCGGCGTCGTCTCCCCATAACGAAAAGGCTCCTGCTGCAGGAGGAATGGGGACATTCCTGAAAGATATCGCGCGATACTTCCTCATCGCCCTCCTCATTGTCGTGCCGCTGCGTGCCTACGTCGCGCAACCCTTCTACGTGGTAGGCTCCTCAATGGATCCCACTTTCACCTCCGGCGAGTACCTCATCATCGACGAGCTCTCCTACCAGTTTCGCGATCCGCGTCGTGGAGAGGTCGTCGTATTTCGGTTCCCCAAGCAACCCTCTATTTTCTTCATCAAGCGCATTATCGGACTTCCCGGCGAGACGGTCGAGATTCGGGGGAACAAGGTTCTCATCCACTCGGCAACGAGCACCTACACGCTCACCCTCGAAGAGCCCTACGTAGCGCAAGAACACCAAAAGCAGGATTACCTCGTCGTTCACCTCGGTGACGATGAGTACTTTGTGTTGGGGGACAACCGGGAAGCGAGCCTCGATTCCCGCGCGTGGGGACCGCTGTCCCGACGCTACATTATTGGGAGAGTACTCGTGCGGCTCTTTCCCTTCTCCCGCATCGCGTGGCTCCCTGGCGCCGCTCCCTTGCACCAGCAGCAGGAGCCGTAATAGAAAAAGGGTATGCCTCACCGCTCACGCTCCTCACCAAAGCGAAACCGCTCCAGCGGAAAGGGTGGGGAAAAATTGCTCAAAGTGCTCGCACGACTCGGTTTCACACCGATCGAGGAATCTGCCTCCAAGAGCAACGCTTCCCTTCCTCTCCCTCCAAAAGTTACAAAGGCTCTCCAAACTGCCGCTGCTCACGGTGACTACCTCGCACAGGCACTCCTCTCCCACTGGCCTCAACTAGCCCCATTCCTCCTCCAACACCCAACCACAGCGCGACGCCTCTACGCCGTCACTCCCCGTCGGAGCGGCTCGGTGGTGAGTGGGCACATTATTGGCCCCTACCACCCGTACCTCGCCGCCTACGCAATGTTCACCGCGCTCGAAGCGGCTGCCGCACTCCACCCTCAATCTTCCCTCACACTGAGCTGCAACACGATGGGAGACGAAGAATCCCTCCAGACCTACCTGCGGGAAGTGCAGGGAGGAATTCGACGCATTCTCGGCGCTCTCTCCCCTTCCCTTCAAGCCCTCATCCGAACGGAAGGACCGGCAGGAGTGTGGGCACTCTCATCCCTCCAGCACCCCTCTCTCTTCGACCTCCCGAAGCCGCTGGAGTGCCTTTCAGCGCCAAGCCGAGCAACACTGCAGGAAACGCTCGATATTCTCGAAGGAAACAACCTCCCCTACGAGATAGATGAGCTCCTCATCTTCCATCCAGTGGCATTCTCGCAGAACGTGTTCGAAGTGCGCGTCAGCTCCCAATCTGATGGATGGGAGGGGGTAGCTCGCGGCGCAACTGCGGGAAGCTGGGTGCTGCGCTTTGTCAATACGGACGATGCTCCGCCCCCTTCCATCGTATCGTTCGCCTTCCACCTCCGTGAGCCTGCCCCGAGCGCACGTCCGCTCCCTCCCCATCGGGCAAAGGTACTCTTTGCCCCTATCGGAAAGGAAGCGAGGACGGTAGCGCTTGAAGCAATCCGACTCCTCTCCCGCTCTCGTATCCCCTTCACTACCACCATTGCCTACGGCAAATTCTGCGACACTATTGCAGCAGCAGAACGACAGCGCATTCCCTATGTCGCAATCATTGGATCTCCGGAAGCGCAACGGCGGATGGTACTCATTCGCCGAATGGAGGATCGCGCCCAGCGTGAGGTGTCGCTCGATGAGCTCGTCCCCTTTCTCAATCGCATTGAGGTAATGTGGGATGCCCTCTGAAGCGGGCGAAGGCTCATTGCAGTGGAAGCGGTAGTGTGGTACGATATGGCATGTATGCCAGTGAATGTTGTCGTCACGCGGCAGGATCGAGAGTCGCCCCACGCACTCGTGCGACGCTTCCAGCGGAAGGTGCAGTCGATGGGCATCATTCAGGAAGCGCGGCGCCATCGATTCCGGGAGCGGGAGAAGTCGCGGAATTTTCGTCGCATTCAGCGGGTTCTCGCTCTGAAGCGTCGCGCTCTCTATGAAAAGCTGGAGAAACTCGGCATCCGCCCGCGCCGGCGCGGCGCGATCTCACTCAAGTAGCGTCTCCCTCCCGTTCCCCTGCATCAACCATGCACGAGTGCCGTGGCACACGCTCCCGCTGCGAGAGTGGGCGACACTCTACCGGAAGCTGTGGGGCAAGGACGCTTCCTACCAACTGGGTCTCCTCCTTGCGAGCCGAGAAGAGGGGAGGTGCTTGAACCAACGGTACCGTGGTTCGCAGTACGTACCTGAAGTGCTCGCCTTCCCTCTCTCCCCGGATGTTGGTGATATCGTGATCGTCCCTTCCCGCGCCCGAGAGATGGCGCCATCTTTCTCCCTTTCCTTCAAGGCAATGCTCGTCTTCCTCTTTGCCCACGCCGCACTCCACCTGCAGGGGTACCACCACGGGAGTGCGATGGAGCAAAGAGAACGCGAACTCCTCCAGCAGCTTGCGATTTCCCCACCACACCTGCACCACAAGGCCTCGTAGGTGGATACCGAGAGGTGGCGGGGAATGGTACAATCCGCCGTATGGCATCCCTCTCCTCACTGTTGCCGTGGCTTTTTTCCCGGCAAGAAGTGGTCGCAGGCGTGGATGTGGGCTCGTTTCAGGTGCGCATTGCAATAGCATCGCACGATGGGGATCGAAATGTTCCCGTTATTCTCGGGCGGGCCGCGACCCCTTCGCGAGGCCTCCGGCACGGCTACATCGTCGACACCGCAGCCGCCACCAAGGTGGTGCGAGCAACCCTTGAGGCAGCTCAGCAGGGGGTGGATGGCACTGTACGACGCGCATTCGTTGCGGTAGGAGGCACGGGGCTCGATGAGTTCCACGCTACAGGAGAAACGCTCGTGGGACGCCCTGACCAAGTTATCACCAAAGCCGATGTGGCAGCAGCGCAAATGCACGCCGAGGAGCGGCTCGCGCCCCAACTCCAAAACTACCGAATACTCCACGCGTTTCCCCTTCGCTACCGCATTGACGGAAAGGAAATCCCCGTTACCTCGCCGGAGGGATTGCGTGGGAGCCGCATTGCGGTGGACTTCCTCTTCGTCGCCACGATAGAAAAGCACCTCAACGATTTGCTGAGTGCCATTGAGGAGGCGGGGCTCGAGGTTGCCGGCATCTACGCGAGCCCCATTGCGGCAGCACACGCAATGCTCTCAAAAGAGCAGCGCCACATTGGTGCGGCACTCGTCAACATTGGCGCCCATACCCTTTCCCTCGTCGTATACGACGAGGGGGTACCTGTTTCCGTCAAGGTGTTCCCCATTGGGGCCTCAGAAATTACAAAAGACATCGCGCTTACCCTCAAAATCGACACACGGGAAGCAGAATTGATGCAGTGGAAAAAGGTTGCTATGGAAGACGAGGTTCGCGAGCGAGTGCAGGAAATCACAACGTTCCGTCTCCAAGAGATGTTTCGTCTCATTGACCGGCACCTCCAGAGCATCCAGCGGAGCCGTCTCCTGCCGGGAGGCGTCGTCATCACGGGAGGCGGCTCGGCTTTCCACCGCATCGATGAGATTGCTCGAACCGTGCTCGCGCTTCCCGCCCGCATCGGC
>WFWM01000011.1 GCA_015491145.1 Patescibacteria group bacterium
ATCAGAAAGTGTGCGCAAAGGATATGTGAGGGAGGGAGAGGTTCCTCTCCTCTTAGATCTTTCCCTCGCGAAGGTGGTAAGTGGGAGGATCGTGCTCAACGCGAACGCGACGACGCTTATCGCTGCAGTTCTGCTTCACCGACATATTAATGATCCAGAATACCTTACAACTTACGGTAGGAGGAAAGAAGGGGGAAGGCGATATCGATGCGAGGCTGCAGCTCCTTACAAAGCTTTGGGAGGACCCCGCTGCGAGAGACGAGAAGCAAGGCAAAGACGGCCCTACTAAAGGAGGCGCGAGAGAGGAAATCCTCACGATTTCCCACCTGCCGCCGTCGTTGGAAGTGCTTGCTGGGGAGGGAAATATACCGGAGAGACAAACACCAGGGGCAGAAAATGGTACAACGCTCCATCCCTACGCGAGACTCTATCCCTGCGTTATTGAACGGCGTGTAAAAGATTGGTGGTATAGCTACAATCGTTTTTGCGAAATGCATGGCATTGAAGAACAGCGACGCTACTCTGGAGCAGCGGTGTTTCAGAAGTGGAAGGAGTACCAGATGGCTGAGTATCGAAGATCGCTGGCAAGTAGCATTGTTGGTGTCATCCGTCATCTTTTCTGGGAAAGAGGTTTGCGTGGCAAAATAGGTATCGAATGGCTATCGCAGCAGCATAAAGAGGACCATCGGAGGAGTGATTTTTCCCTCACACCGGCACTCGAGCACCAGCTCCTGCAAGCGTTTGCCACTTTCCCGCGCCTTGCGGCGCGAGATAGCGCTCCAATCTCGCGTTGGCAACCACTCACTCCACCCGGCCTGCGACGCGAGGTTGTGGAGCGATTGATGAGAGAGCGGGAGGAACTGTCGAGAAGCGAAGCAAAGAAAAAAGAAGGAGAGAAGGTGACACTTCACGAAGTTCAGTTTGGCATTGTTCGCTACGTGTATGCAGGGATGACAAGCAGGATCTGTCCAATTTGCGGAATTGTGCTGTGGAAGGACCCAAAGAAAAAAGGGAAGCGGATGTGCAGCCAATGCAAATTCCCTCGAGAATCTGTTGAAGATGCTCGCAGCGCATTACGAGTGCGCGAGATAGAAGGAGAAGGGATTCGTTACAACGCGGATCTTGCCGCAGCGATTGCGATCTCAAATCGGCGCTTGGCGAGGAATGCTCTTTTCTCCAACAGGAATGGCAAATAAGGAACATACTTGACAATCTGTCAATCCCGTGATTTACTCCTATCGGGATTGGCGGCACACCACTCGCTGGTCGAGCGAGGGGTGGCTTTTCTTTTGCACCATTACGAGCGGTAAGTGTGGGGTGTATGGAACCATATATCACCTTCACGCAAATCAAGGACTACCTGTTCTCTCCGATGACAACCTACCTCCAGAATATCTACCGTGAATTTACTGATTCCTGTTGGAAGGGGGAGGCACTCGTTGCGGGCAAGCAGGCGCATGAGAGCATCGAAGACGGAAGGTATTCCCAGCGCAAGGGTGTGCTTTTGGGGAAGACAGCCTACTGGAGCGAGATGAATGTGGGCGGAAAGATTGATGTGTGGCTTCCGGAGGAGGGGGGATTGCTCGTGGAGCGGAAACGGCTCGTGGATCGGGTGTGGGACGGAGACAGAGCCCAGCTCTACGCCCAATACTTTGCCCTTAAGGAGGAAGGCGTACCAGTGAGGAGACTTGCGGTGCACTCCCTCGCGACGAATCGTCGGTTTTTCCTGCCTGTTCCGGGAAGAAAAGAGAAGGAGTGGCTCGTTGGCATTATCAATGAGATGCGTTCGCGTGGGGGAGGGGAGTGGTTGTTTACCCGAGCACCGGATGCGCGGGCAGAGCGCTCCATCTACGCGGGGCTCAATTGGTAGGGAAGGCTGTGGATAAAGATGCGAAGCGTATGCTGCAGGCGCCTGATTTCTTCGACAAGCAGATCCTCTTCCTGCCGGTGTGGGGAGAGGAGAAGGGAAGGGTGGGGCTCAAGGTCCACAACGAGAACTTGGTGTTCACGAGGGATGGGAAATGCGTCAATCAGGTGTCGCTCCACCGGTTGTTCGCTGTGTTTGTCATTGGTGATCTGTCTATTACAACGCCGCTGCTCACGAAGGCGCGGGAACGCGGAGTCTCCATTTTCTTTGTTGGCCAAAACCTGAAACCAAAAGTGGCGATGGTTGCCGGGGCAGAGGGGCACTTCCTCCTCCGGCAGCGGCAGTACACACTCCCTCAGGAGGAAGCGCTCCGCATCTCCCGCCATATTGTTGCGAACAAAATTACGAACCAGTTTCGGGCGCTCGGCGTGCCTCTTCGAAGTAACGAGGTCCGGGAGGCGCTCGCGGGAGTGTATGCCACGAGTGATCTTCAGGAGCTTCTGGGGTATGAAGGTTCGGTGAGCCGGCGGTACTTCCGTGAGCTTTTTCAGGAAATCGACTGGCGGCGTCGCGCTCCCCGAACGAGGGAAGATGTGCCCAACCTGCTCCTCGATATTGGCTACTCAATGCTCTTCAACTTCCTTGACGCGCTCCTTGCGATACATGGCTTTGACACCTATCGTGGTGTGTACCACCAGCTCTTCTTTGCCCGCAAGTCGCTCGTCGCCGACATACAGGAGCCATTCCGACCGCTCATTGATCGCACGCTCTTGAAGGCGTATCGCCAGCGGCGCATCAGGCTGGAAGACTTCTCGTTCAATAAGCGGAGTGGGGAGTTTTTCCTCCCGTGGAAGGCGTCTCCCCACTACTACCGCATCTTCAGTGAGGTCATTATGGAGCACAAGATGGATATCTTTTCCTACGTGCGGGGATTCTATCGCCACATAATGCGCCCGGATACCTACCCAATGCCGGAGTTCCGCCTCCCGAGAACGCAGCCTGCCTCAGGAGCACCGGTTGAGCAGAGCGGCTGAATAGTGCCTGAGAAGAGGGGGAAGGGAAGCGCGTATGCTGCTTGTCTCCTACGACATCTCGGACGATAAGGTGCGAGCGAAGTTTGCGAAGCTCCTGTCCAAGTATGGGAGAAGGGTGCAGTACTCCGTCTTCGAGATACGCAACAGCCAGCGCTTCCTGAAAGTGATTATGCGGGAAATCGAGCACCGCTTCGAACCCCTCTTTACAAACTCCGACAGCGTGATTATAATACCCATTAGTCCTGCCGACAGGAGCAAGATCGTCCGGTACGGCTACGCGAAGAACGAGGAAGAGCAGGTGTTGGTGTTCCAGTAGGGCAGGAGGGCACCTTGAAAGGAAAGCTGCATAGGTAGCAGTTTCGCTGATCTGATTTGGCAAATGAGGGCGCCAGCG
>WFWM01000012.1 GCA_015491145.1 Patescibacteria group bacterium
CGAGAACACCGTTTGAGGGAAGCGTGCGCGTCCCCCCTGCCACCACCGTACCACGAATTTCCCTATGAAGCCGCGGCTTCTTCTTTTCCCTGCTGTGCGGACTTCCGCTCCTGCGCCCGTCGAGCTGCTTCGAGTTTCCTTCGGAACCGCTCTACCCGCCCTGCGGTATCTACTATCGTCTTCTCCCCCGTAAAGAACGGGTGGGAAGCACTCGAGATTTCGAGCGGCTTGTAGTCGTACTCTTTCCCATCCGGCCCGACACGCCGCTCAGTTGTTTTGACTGTCGACCACACCACGAACATCACATCCGCCGTCACATCGTGGAAGAGCACCGGTCGATAGTTGGTTGGATGGATGCCCTGCCGCATAGCCTGCATAGTGGCACACCTTTCTCCTCTTCGCAACCCTACCAGTTCCTCGCACCGGGCGTCCACACCCCATATGCCCAGCAGTCTCTCCGGGGATCGATGAGGGAAGGGTAGTGCGCCTTCACCCAACCGCAATCCTCAGGTTCATGCCAAATGAGCTTATAATCCTGCCCATTGGAATTGTATATGTAATTCTTGTTACAGGCAGTGGAATTATTTGGAGATCGCGGGAGCCGCGCAATGTAAGTAGGAGCGAGCCCCGGAATCCAATTCGGCGTACTATCGCCCCAACAGGAATAAAGACCATCCCAGTTGCCGGCTCCGCCTCGAGAAGAGGGGTATGATCCATGATCCGCGTAGTACATCTCCAACGCTTTTTGAAGCTCCTTCAAGTCCTGAATACTCCGTGTGATGCGCGCCTTCTTCCGGGCACTGTTGAGTGAAGCGAAAACCACCGAGGAAAGAAGGCCGATAATGGCGATGACGACCAGCAGCTCGATAAGGGTGAATGCGCGAGATTGCCGCCTGCAATCCTCCATAGGCCACCCCCATTCTACTGCTCGTGCTCAAGGATATCAATAAGCCGTTGGAACTCCGCTGCGTACCGCATCACGGAATCGCCATAGAACGCGTATGCCGGATTTTTCGCATTGGACCACCCGGCAAAGTAGCGGAGCGCCGCGAGCCGCTCTGCGCGGTAGGTCCTCGCATCCGCACCATTTTCCTTAAGGAGGAGCGCTGCCGCCATAAACGCATCGGCGTTACGCCACGGATCCGACGGCCGATTCACGCCAAGGAGCGCCCGGATGCGGTCGCGGGAGGGATCGTACCGCCATGGACCTGCCCAGAACGCCTTCCAGGAGAGTTTGCGGGCCCGATTGCTGCAATCTCCCGTGTTCACATTGACATAACCCCCGTAGCACGCCCATGTGGAGGGAATGAACTGTGCCGGACCCATTGCGCCGCCCCACCCATAGCCGGGCTGTGCAGAAACTGGCATCTTGTCCGGATCGTAGCCGAGCGTCCGCGTAATGACGAGAAAGAGGGGGCGGTCCCTCGTTGGGTGCATATCGGTGCGCCAGTTGCCGGTGCCAATGAATTCCCCGAGCTTCGTCTCCTGCTTGAGAGTTCCAAGGATGAGAGCTGCCCTCACGCCTGTTGCTCGCTCTGCCTGTTGGGCTAACTGCACCGCCTCTCCGAACGGGATGGCGGTGGAATCGCGCAGCGCAAATAACTCAGCCCGAATTTGTGCCGCCGTTTTCTGCTTTCGTTTGAGCTCCTTCCTCCGGGCCTGCTCTTCTTCCTTTGCCAGCGCAAGAAGGCGTTGCTTCTCCCGCTCCTGCTCTCGTATCTGCTGCGCCTGCAGCTTCTGGAGGTTCCGCAGCTCAACCTGCTGCGCACGTTTCGCCTCAAGCGCACGACGTGCCGCCTCTGCTTCAGCTTGCAGGGCGCGTAGGTCGTCGAACGACTGCTGGAGCGCTTTCTTGATCTGGTAGAAGGTATCAAAATCGCTGAAGAAATCAGAGAGTGTTTGATTGCTTAAGGCCATTTCTACAAGGGAAACTTCCTGCAGCGCGTATGCCTTTCGCATCAGCTGAGCGAGGGCTGCCTTCTCCCGCTCCAACTTATCGGCAAGCGACGCAACCTCCTCCAACTTTTCGCGGATTTCAGCATCCAACTGGCGGATGAAGAGATTCCGCTGTTGGATTGCGAGGTGCGCCTTTCGGATTTCCGCCTCAAGGATGGCAATATCCCGCTCAATGGAAATCCGTTCCTTTTGCTTCTGGGCCACCAGCAGGGCTTGTTCACGAATCTGCTTCTCGAGCTCCTTGAGCTGCGCTTCAAGTTGCGCCCGTCGCTCGGCAATATCCTGCGGCGTAACCTGCGCGTGAGATCCGGAAAGTGGGAAGAGCAATCCGAGGAAGCCCATCCCAACGACAAGGGAGGAAAGGAGGAAACGCTCTGCTCGATTCAGGAGAAGCACACCATCGCTCGATGCCTGTGAGGTGCATCTCATAAGGTAGGGGTAGAGTGTACCACACTCACCCCTTCTCGTAACGCCACTGCAGCCGCCTCCCCGACATCCCGAAAGAACACCGCGCCATGCACCACTCCCAGCGGACAGGTGTCAGTGCGCCTCTTCACTTTCTTCCGCTTCCTCCTTCTTCCCCTTCTTCTCCACCTCAATAGCACTCATATCAATCTCTTCCACCGACGCTTCCTCTTCCTCTCCCTGCGGCACGACAAGCGCCACTACCTCCTCCGGATCTGTAATGAGCCGCACCCCCTCGGGCAAGGAGATATCTTTTGCGAGAATCTTATCGTCAAACGTCCGAAGCGTCCCCACATCAACGGTCAGCTGGTGCGGCAAGCGGTGGGGCAGCGACGCAACCTCGAGCGAGTGCAGCACCTTCGTCAATACACCACCCAGCTTTTCCGCCGGCGCTTCCCCCACGAATTCAAGCGGCACCTCCACCTCTACCTCTTGGTCTGCAGCAATGGCGTAAAAGTCAATATGGAGGGGTTCATCCGTCACCGGGTCAAATTGTACCTCATGAATGAGCACATCCGACACCGCTGGCACTCCTTCCAAACGAACCACCTCTGATTCTCCCGCAACACGAAACACCTTCAAAAATTCGCGCTGCTCTACCACAACCGGGCACGGTTGGTTCACTCCCGGGCCATACACAATTGCCGGAATTTTGCCCTCCCGCCGGAGCGCCCGCGGCGTCTCTCCCTCTCGCACGACCGCGTGGAGCACTTGCGTCATACGGCCCGACAATAGCGCACCGACCTTGAAAATGCAATACTAACCCTATCATTTGCAATACTAACCCTATCATTCCCTAGCAGGGTATGCGCCTCCTTGCCATTGAAACTTCCTGCGACGAAACCTCCGTCGCGGTGTTTGAGGCTTCCCTCCAAGGGAATGCCTCCACGCTCACCGGCTCGTTTTCGGTGCTCGCCCACTTCACAGCCTCGCAAGCTGCTCAGCATGCCCCTTACGGCGGCGTCTACCCGACGCTTGCGAAGCGGGAGCATACCCATAACCTCCCCCGCCTCCTTGCAATGGCCTTTTCCCTGCCCG
>WFWM01000013.1 GCA_015491145.1 Patescibacteria group bacterium
CCCCACGAGCTCTCGGGCGGTGAGAAGCAGCGGGTCGCCATCGCTCGGGCGCTTGTGAACCAGCCGGAGGTGCTCATTGCCGATGAGCCAACCGGCAACCTCGATCCCATCAATACCTACGAGGTGACGCGCATCTTGATGCGGGTAAACGATCTCGGCACGACGGTCCTCCTCACCACACACAATCCTTCAGTGGTGGAAATGATAGGCAGAAGGGTAGTCACTATGGATCGGGGCCGTATTGTGCGCGACTCCGCAGGCGAGCGTCGTGCGCCGATTGCTACGGCTGCATAGTTGCAAGGTATGGCTTTTTCCACGCTCCTTCGACGCATTCTTCGTTCCGGATTTGTCAATTTTTTGCGCAATGGTTTTGTCTCTGCCGCGTCGGTGCTCGTTATGACAGTGACACTCTTCGTGATGGGGGGGCTGATGCTCCTGTTTGTCCTGCTCAATACCTCCCTTGCAATGCTGAAAGAGAAGGTAGATATCAATGTGTACTTTACGCCGGAGACGCCTGAGGAGGTGGTGCGATCCCTCCAGCAGGCGCTCCAACAGCAGCCGGAGGTGAAGGAGGTGCGCTACATCTCGCGTGATGAGGCGCTCCGTCGGTTCATTGCCCGTCATCAAGATGATGCAATGACGCTCCAGGCGCTGGAGGAGTTAGGAGAGAATCCGCTCGGTGCCTCCCTCGCTATTAAAGCGAAGGAGCCATCCCAGTACGCGCAGGTTGCCGCTTTCCTCAAGCAACAGCAGGAAGCATTGCGATCTGAGGAAGGAAAGCCGTTCATTGATCGCATCAATTACTTCCAGAACAAGGTAGCGATTGATCGGCTCGCTCGCATCATCGATGCAGCCGAACGGTTTGGTGTGGCGGCAACGCTCGTGCTCGTGCTCGCTTCCACAATGATTATCTTCACCACCATCAGACTTGCGATTTACGGAGCACGGGATGAGATAGCGGTGATGCGCCTCGTCGGCGCTTCGAACGCCTACATCCGGGGCCCCTTCGTATTTGAGGGCATTCTTGCTGGGGCACTCGCAGGCACTTTCGCGATGCTGTTGCTGTGGCCCATTGCCTACTTTATCGGTTTGCGGACGAAGGAATTCTTTGGCGGGGTTGATCTCTTTGCCTTCTACACGCACTACGCAGGAATCCTCCTCCTCATTCTCGTAGGGGCCGGCGCGCTCCTCGGAGGGATTGCGAGTTTCCTTGCGGTCAAGCGCTATCTCAATGTGTAGGAGGAGGGGATTTTGTGCTGGCTTCCGGAGCGTGGTACACTACCCTCCCGATGGCGTTGCGCACCCCACTGGGCTCTCGTGTTGTTGCAAGGAATCGAACCCGTCGCCGCAACACGCCTCCCCGATCACGCCCACTCAAATTTCTCTTCGTCGTCGGAGGGGTAATGAGTGGGGTGGGGAAGGGTGTCGCCTCAGCCTCGATCGCGCTCCTCCTTGAGGCGCGAGGCATCCGGACGACTGCGTTGAAAATAGATCCCTACATCAATGTCGATGCCGGGACGATGAACCCCACCGAACACGGGGAAGTGTTTGTGCTTGCTGACGGCATGGAGACTGATCAGGATATGGGCAACTACGAACGCTTCCTCAACCGCAATCTCTCCCGGGCGAACTATATGACGACGGGGAGCATCTACCTGTCGGTTATCGAGAAGGAGCGGAACCTCGCCTATGGCGGGAGGAATGTGGAGGTGGTGCCGGATATCCCTCTTGAGGTTATTCATCGTATCCGCCGTGCCGCGGAGCTCGACGGAGCTGAGGTGGCGGTGGTAGAGATTGGAGGGACGGTTGGGGAGTACCAGAACATCCTGTTTCTCGAAGCAATTCGGATGCTCAAGATTGAGGAGCCGGACAATGTGGGTGTCGTACTCGTCTCCTACCTTCCTGTCCCCTCAACAATTGGTGAGATGAAGACGAAACCGACGCAGTATGCGGCGCGCACACTCAACAGTGCAGGAGTCTTTGCCGATATCATTCTTGCGCGTGCCCCGAGACCAATTGATGCAAAGCGAAGGGAGAAAATTGCCCGTGCCTGCAGTGTACCGCCGCAGCGGGTTATTTCCGCCCCTGATGTGGCGAACATCTACGAGGTGCCGCTCAATTTTGAGCGGGAGCATCTTACCGATGAACTCTGCCTCCTCCTTGGCCTCCAGCGGCGTTGTCGTCCGACAGCCGACCTTACTCCTTGGAGGGCATTCGTTCGTCGTTCGAAGAGAGCGAAGGAGACGCTCCGCATTGCGGTTGTGGGGAAGTACTTCCATTCCGGGGACTTCGTGCTCGCTGATGTGTACCTTTCGGTCTTGGAGGCGATCAAGTTTTCTGCGTGGCAGAAGGGGGTGCGTCCGGAATTAGAGTATGTCTCCACTATCCCGTTTGAGCAGGGCACCTCCCTCGCCACTCTCGACGCGTTCGATGCGATCGTGGTACCGGGAGGGTTTGGGAGCCGCGGTATTGAGGGCACCTTGAAGGTGGTGTCCTATGCGAGGACGAGGAAAATTCCCTACCTCGGACTCTGCTACGGAATGCAGCTTATGGTCATTGAGTACGCGCGGAATGTCGCAGGGCTGAAGGGTGCCCATACCACAGAAATCAATCCCCACACACCTCACCCTGTAGTGATGGTGCTGCCAGAGCAGGAGGCACTCCTCAAACGGCAACAGTTTGGAGGGACGATGCGACTCGGCGAGTATCCTGCGATTCTCAAAGCAGGCACCATTGCAGCAGAAGCATACTTCGGCTCACGAGGGAGGCGGCAAAGGAGGGATGAGAACGAGCAGCAACTACTCATCACCGAGCGGCATCGACACCGCTACGAGGTCAACCCGGAGTATGTGAGACCATTGGAAGAGGCAGGTCTCGTGTTCTCAGGCGTATCGCCAGACGGTCGGTTGATGGAAATAGCTGAGCTGCCTCGGGAGGTTCACCCTTTTATGGTTGGCACGCAGTTCCATCCAGAATTTCGAGCGAGACCGCTTGCCCCACACCCGCTCTTCACCGCATTCATCCAGGTAGCCTATGAACGCAGGCGACACGCAGCGTGAATGTGGTATACTGCTTCCACTAGTGTTGCGTGGCGCGGAACATTGAACGCAGTGCCCTATGAACCTCCATCCACTCCTCGTCCACTTCCCAATCGCACTTTGGACTACTTACGCGTTCCTCGAGGTGGCGACGCTGTGGTGGCGGAGAGACGACAGCCGCCTCCAGTGGCTCAAGGGAGTGCTCGTGATTGCCGGGAGCGTGCTCGCGGTACCAACCATTCTCTTTGGTGTGTACGCTGAGGAGCTCCTTGAGGGGCGGGCAGGAGAACGGCTGGCTTCTCTCATTGAGGCCCACGAGGAGATGGCGATTGCAACCTTCGTGTTGTTTGCGCTCGTTGCATTGGCCTACGCGTTCTTCCTCACCCATAATTCGCAGCGAGTCGCCCTCTTTCTTTCTCGATGGGGGTGGGGGGTGTATGTTCAGCGAGTGTACGACTGGAAAGTGTTCCTTGCCCAACGGATTGTGACAGGATGGTGGATCAAATTACTGGCAGCTGTTGGATTGCTTTCCCTCGTCGTTGCTGGCGCACTTGGTGCAGCTGTCGCCCATGGCCCTGATGCCGATGCAGTGGTGCGGTTGGTGGTAGATCTCTTTGGGAGACAGTAACGCTAAGGGTGCACCCGAAAAGTAGAGCCTATGTTTCCCCGTTGGCACCCTGAACGGCAGGAAGGAGCGTTACACGAGCAGCGAGAAGGGGCACCAGTGGTATCGTTGCCTGCGCTCGTGCTCGTTCCGGGACTTGCAGAATCCCCAGCCCACTTTCGAGACCTCTTTCGGTCTCTCGTCGTGTACCTTACGCTTCGTGCGCAGCGCGACGAAGGAGGAGCGCTCCCTCCTCCTCAGCTCCCTCTGTTTCTCGTTGCGACACCGACGGGAGAGGAAGAGGGGCATTTCCGCTTCCCTTCAGAAATCGCGATGACGGAGTGGGTACACCACGTTGTCCGTGAAGTGGAGAAGAAAAAGGATGTTGCTGCTCCTCAGGTCAACCCGGTAGTGGTCGCCGCACAACCTGCCGCAGCAGCTGCGAAAGAGGGGGAGCGATCGCTCGATCTCGCGCAATGGCGGGTTCGCGCGGTGCAGGAAGCGCTGATACAAGCGCGACAGCAGGGAGTGCAAGAGTGCGTTGTCGTTGGCCACAGCGCTGGGGGGTTTGCGGCACTCCGAGGCTCTCTCCTTACGGCGCAAGAGTGGGCAAGAGAGGTGTCCCAAAGCAAAGAGCAAAAGGGGGCAGTGCCCTCTCTTCGCATTCTTGCTCTTGCTCCTGCCACAGGGCGGGAAGCAGGCCTGCTTTCTGTGGATCCAACTTGTGTGCGGGTGTTGTTCGGGAGTATTCGAGCAATCCGGGCGTATGTTGCCCCTATCGTGCGGGCACTAGCGAAGCGTTCAGATGAGCATATTACCATCCGTAACGCTGAAGACCACGCCAACCTTCGCACGCTCCTTACCGAGAAGCCGGGGCGTCCATGGGGAAGCGGCACCGGCGAAGCCACAGAAGCGTACCTCAAAGATCTTGCCGCTTCTGTCAGCAGTATTCCCGCACAGGAGGCGGCGTGGCTGCTCACCACCCCCTATCTCTTCGCCGACATCGATCTTCCCTCAGTTGCACCGTTTGTGAAGGAAATTGTCGTCGTTATCCCTGCTGACGATGCGTGGGTGCGTTCCCAGGCGCAACGCAAGCTCGCCCGTTCGCTCAGGATGCGGTTTCCGGGGGAAGTATCGGTGAAGTCGTACGAACACGTCGGGGGTCACATTGCTCCCTATGTGACAGGAGAACCGCTTCAAGCAATAGCCGCTTCAGTCCTGACGCAGTGGTTTGATGGGGGGCGCGGGAAGAAGGAGTAGGCTTGCCTCTCAGCAGGTTGTGCGCTACGCTAGGAGCGATTGCCGGGTCGTCTAATGGTAGGACGCCAGGTTCTGGCCCTGGTAATCGGGGTTCGAGTCCCTGCCCGGCAGCAACAACAGTAAACGTTCAATACGAATGTATTGAACGTTTTTCTGTTGTCTGTCCGGCTGGGACTCGAAGGGAGGCGCGCGCGAAGCCCGCGAGCGTATGCGAGCGGAGCGCGCCGGCGGGACCGCGGCTGCGAGACATTTTGGAGCGTGAAGCGCGAACAAAATGTCCGCAGCGGTGGTCGAGTCCCTGCCCGGCAG
>WFWM01000014.1 GCA_015491145.1 Patescibacteria group bacterium
CACCGCCTCCTGCAGGATGCGCTTCTCGTTCCGGAGGATGACCTCAGGGGCATGGATATCCATCAGTTTCTTCAAACGGTTGTTGCGGTTGATGACGCGGCGGTAGAGATCGTTGATGTCGCTGCTTGCATGGCGGCCACCATCGAGCGCCACCATCGGCCGTAGGGCAGGCGGGATCACCGGCAGCACCTGAAGGAACATCCATTCCGGGCGGTTGCCTGCCGACCGGAGTGCGCGCACGAGTGCGAGCCGCCGGTCAATCTTGCTCCGCTCTGCACCCCGCACCTTCGCCCGCTCTTGCGTGAGGGATTGCTCGAGTGCCTCAAGGTCGATGCGGCGCGTGAGCTCGTAGAGCGCCTCTGCCCCAGTGCCGGCTTCAAACACGGTGCTGTACTTCACGCTGTAGCGATGGTAGGTTTCCTCATCCAACACTGTCCCCACCTCCAGGGAAAGGATCTCCCGCCGTGCCTGCTCGTAGCGTTCCTTGAGCTCTGACGCCTCCTTGCCGCTCACCTCCTTGCTCCGGGCTTTGTACTCCTGCTCGAGCTCCCGAAGCACGCGACTCCGCTCCTTTTCATCTACCTTCATCACAATGTAGCCGGCAAAGTAGACGACTCGTTCCGCATCGCTGCTTGCAATGCCGAGAATCGTGGCAATACGGGAAGGGATGCTACGCAGATACCAAATGTGGGCAACGGGAACGACTAGCTCTATGTGCCCCATTCGCTCCCGGCGAACAATGGAGCGCGTCACCTCCACACCGCAACGATCGCATACGATGCCCCGGTAGCGAATACCTTTGTACTTCCCGCAGAAACACTCAAAGTCGTGCGTCGGACCAAAGATGCGCTCGTCAAAGAGTCCGTACTTTTCCGGCCGTTGCGTTCGGTAGTTGATCGTCTCCGGCTTCGTCACTTCTCCGTAGGACCATGAGCGAATCGTCTCCGGCGAAGCGAGTCGAAGGAGCACAGCGGAAAAGTCGCGAGGAATGGCGGTGGGACGATCCTTTGCTCCAGACATTGCCATATGCATTACTCGTTAGCCTCTTCCTCAGGGGTAATTGCCTGCGGTGTCGATGCACGACCACTGCCGCCCTGCTGCTCTCCCCCTTTGGCAGTCCCTCCGTTCGGGGCTGGCTCATTGAGCGGCACCACATCGAGCGCGAGGCCACGCAGGTGATTGGTGAGCACACCAAATGCCGCAGGCAGGTTTTGCATCACGATCGGCTTTCCCTTCACGATCGCATCGAACGCTGCAGTTCGTCCCTGAATATCATCAGACTTTATCGTGAGCATTTCGCGAAGGGTGTAAGCTGCGCCATACCCGAGCAGAGCCCACACTTCCATTTCCCCGAACCGCTGCCCGCCGTGCCGTGCCTTCCCACCGAGCGGCTGCTGGGTAATGAGGGAGTAGGGACCTACCGAACGCATATGGATTTTGTCCTCCACCATATGGTGGAGCTTCATGATGTACATCGTCCCCACCGCCACCGGCTGGGCAAACGGTTCTCCCGTTCGCCCGTCAAAGAGACGAATCTTGCCCACCTTCGGGTAGCCGGCGCGTTCAAGCTCGTTTTGAATCTCTTCCTCCGTGGCCCCCTGAAATGGCGGCACAATCGCCTGATAGCCGAGCGTCCCTGCCGCAAGCCCCAAGTGCATCTCAAGAATCTGCCCGAGGTTCATTCGGCTCGGCACACCGAGAGGGGTCAGCACCATATCAACCGGTTCCCCGTTTTCATCGTATGGCATATCCTCCTCCGGCAAGATGAGGGAAATGACGCCTTTGTTGCCATGCCGCCCTGCGAGCTTGTCACCCACGGAAATGGGGCGCACCTGCGCGATGGTAACCACCACTTTCTTGATCACACCGCTTTCCAGCTGATGGCCGGCATCCCGGGAGAAAACACGCACACCAATGACGCGTCCCCGTTTGCCTCCCTCAAGACGCAGGGAGGTATCCTTCACCTCCTTCGCCTGCTCTCCGAAGATGGAGCGCAGGAGCCGCTCCTCCGGCGTGAGCTGCGATTCTCCTTTCGGTGTCACTTTCCCAACGAGAATGTCTCCCGGTTCCACTTCGGCACCTATCCGCACAATCCCCTCTTCATCGAGATTGCGAAGGCGGTGCTCTCCCACATTGGGGATGTCGTGCGTGGTAACTTCCGGCCCTAGCTTCGTTTCCCGCACGACGCACTCAAAGTCTTCAATGTAAATGGAGGTGTATTTCGCTTCCCGAACGAGCCGTTGGGAAATGATAATGGCGTCTTCGTAGTTCGCGCCATACCAGCTCATAAACGCCACTCGCACATTGTGGCCGAGGGCAAGCTGCCCGTGATCCGTTGAGAGCGTATCGGCAAGCACATCTCCCCGCTTCACCTTCTGCCCTTTCGAAACAATCGGACGGTGGTGGAGGCAGGACTTGTCGTTCGTGCGGTGGAAGTTGAGCAGCCGGTAGGTCCGATGCTCTCCCTTCTTGTTTCGAATGACGATATGCCGCGCATCGACCGCTGTTACTTCTCCATCTTCCTCCGCCACCACGAGGCGCCCGCTGTCCCGCGCCACCTTCTCCTCAAACCCAGTCGCAACGAGCGGTGCCTCCGGACGCAGCAGTGGCGTCGCCTGCTTCTGCATATTGGATCCCATCAACGCGCGGTTGGCATCATCGTTTTCCAAGAATGGGATGAGCGAGGTGGCAACCGACCATGGCTGGTAGGTCGCAACATCGATGAAGTGCACCTCCTCCCGCGGCACCATTCGTGGCGCCCCCCGGTAGCGGACTTCCACCATCGAAGGGAGAATGGTGCCGTCTTCTCCTACCGGTGTCGCGGCATGGGCAATGTTGTAGAACTCCTCCTGATGGGCGTTGAGGTACTCGATCTGGTCGGTCACCTTCCCGTTTTCAACCCGTGCGAAGGGCGAAAGAATGCTGCCAAACTCGTCGATGATGCCGTATGTCGCAAGGTGCAGGTTCAGGCCAATGTTCGGCCCTTCTGGGGTATGAATAGGACAAAGGCGTCCATAATGGGAAGGGTGCACGTCTCGCACTTCAA
>WFWM01000015.1 GCA_015491145.1 Patescibacteria group bacterium
GCACAGTATGGTCGACTGGGAGATCGCCCAACGTCACGATCTCCCTCTCGTGCAGGTCATCGACGAGCGGGCCCGAATGACGGAACAGGCAGGACCGTTGCTCGCTGGAAAGAAGGTCAGTGAGGCACGAGAAGCAGTCGTGGCGTGGCTTCGAGAAAAAGGTCTCCTTGAGCGGGAGGAGCGCATCACCCACAACATCGCCCGGGCTGATCGCACAGGAGGTGTGATTGAACCACTCCCGAAGGAGCAATGGTTTGTTGCGGTTACGAAGCCTTTCGTGCTGGAGCGGAGTGAGATACCCGGCGTCCCTACCGGAGAGCTGATTACCCTGAAGGACCTCATGCGGCTTGCGGTGGAGAAAGGGGGGGTTCGCATTATTCCTGAACGGTTTGAACGCGTCTACTTCCACTGGATCCACAATCTTCGTGACTGGTGCATTTCACGCCAAATTTGGTTTGGGCACCGCATTCCCGTGTGGTACTGCGTGAGCGCCACGAACCCTTCGTGCCAACAGCCGATCGTGCAGGTAGACGCTCCCGACCGCTGCCCACACTGCGGTGGCGAGGTCGTGCAGGATCCCGACACGCTCGATACATGGTTCTCTTCTGCTCTCTGGACCTTCTCTACCCTTGGCTGGCCGGACGCGTGGGACTTCACAAAGCAGCAACCAAAACCAGGCACAGACCTTGCCCTCTACCATCCAACCACCGTCCTCGAGACAGGATACGACATTCTCTTCTTCTGGGTGGCACGAATGATTCTGATGAGCGGTTTCCATCTCGGGCAAATACCGTTCCGATCTGTGTACCTGCACGGCCTCGTGCGCGACGAGAAAGGGCGGAAGATGTCGAAATCGCTCGGCAACATTATTGATCCACTCGATTTGATTGAAAAGTATGGTGCCGATGCCGTTCGCCTCTCCCTCGTCGTAGGGGTTGCGCCGGGAAATGACATCAAGCTTTCGGAACAGCGGGTGAAAGGGTACAAACACTTTGCCAATAAAGTGTGGAACATTGCCCGCTTCATCCTCGAGCGTACCGAACCGTTTCCGACCGACACTCTGCTCGCCAAGGAGGAGCAAGAATTATCGAGGGAGCGCGACGCACTCATAGCCTCTGTCACGGAAGACATAGAGGCGTTCCGCCTCCACCTTGCCTCAGAAAAGCTCTACCACTACACATGGCACCGTCTCGCCGACGAAATCATTGAGGAGAGTAAACCAATTCTCGCTGGAGGAGACACACAGCGCGCTGCCTCACGGGCACGATTTCTCCGCGAGACACTCTCAGTTATTTTGCGGGCGCTCCACCCCTTTATGCCTTTCGTGACAGAAGCTATATGGCAGGAAGGGAAATTAGGTGACAAGCGAGCCCCTTGGATTATGGTTGCCCCTTGGCCTACTCCAGAAGTAGCGTAAGGGGGAGAAGGCACCGCTCCGTATGGAAGGAGGAGTCGTTGCTGCCGCAAAGCCTCTGCTCATGGCAGCCGGCGCAGGACTCGCGCCAGCGCTCATTTGGCTCTGGTTTTTCCACAAGCAAGATGCCCATCCAGAACCCCGTCGCATCATCTTCCTCGCATTCCTCGCGGGCGCTGTTTCTATCGTGCCTTCACTCGCGCTCGAACGACTCGTCCTTCCCTTCACCACCACCGACGCTGGCGCTATCACCGCCGCAACGCTCGCTGCGTGGGCAATTATCGAAGAGTGGATGAAGTGGTTTGTGGTTTGGAGCTTCGTGCTCTGGCGGAGGGCCGTCGATGAACCGATCGACATTCCGCTCTACCTCATCACCGCCGCTCTCGGATTTGCCGCCGCTGAAAATGCCCTCTTCCTCCTTCGTCCCTTCGCAGACGGATGGCTTGGCCTCGCTTTCTTCCAAGGGAGTATGCGCTTCCTTGGTGCGACGCTCCTGCATGCGCTTGCAAGTGGAGCGCTCGGCGCCTTCCTCGCACTTGGCACCCGCCGTCCCCGTCCATACCAACGCCTCCTCTCTGCAGGCGGTATGGTTGTGGCGGTGACGATTCACTTCATCTTCAACCTTGCGCTCCTTTCCATCTCCAACCTCTCTCCTCTCCTGATATTCGCTGCTGTTTGGGTCACCATCCTTTTGCTCCTTGCGGCGCTTGAGTATGTGCAACGATCCCCTCTTATCAACAAGCCGATCCGACGGCGTGTGGTATACTTGCGGTAGATGATCGTTAGCCGATGTCAGCGGTAATGCATTTCCCTATGGCACGCCAATCCTTTTGGAGCCGACTCACGAGTGCATTCGATGAAGAGGAGGCGGCTCCTCAACTTCCTGCGCAAGAGAGCAACGCCTATTCTCCCGTCCCCTCAGGGCAGTGGGATCCGCACCACGATGATCATTCTACCGCCTACCGCCATCTGACGCCGGCAGAGGGGCAGCAAGCCCTCTATGCTCCTGCCACCAGCCAACCACAAGAAGAGGAGGAAGGTGAGTTGAGCGTTGACCTCTACGACACCCCCGACGAACTCATTATCAAGGCGATTGTGGCGGGAGTGAAGACAGACGACCTCGATATTGCCGTATCGCGAGATATTGTAACTATCCGCGGAACGAGACCGGCAGGAAAGGAGGCGGAGGAAGGAACGGTGCTCTTGCAAGAGGTGTTCTGGGGAACATTCTCCCGCACGCTCACCCTTCCCTCTGAAATTGACATTGAGGGGGCACAGGCGCTTGTGAAAGATGGTGTCCTCACGCTCCGGCTCCCCAAAATCGATAAGAATCGACAACGGAAGATTAAGGTGAAGACGGTGTAGGCAAGGAAGCGACTTGCATTGATGATCAAGAGCGCTCGGGGCGGCTTCCACGCTTCTCTCTCTTTAGCTCTGTTTTCAACGCCTGAATGAGTGGCACTGAGAAAGGGTCAACCCGACGCGCTCGCGCGAGCATAAGGCTCACCCACATTCCAAACCACACCACCCCCCATACACCTGCCGGATACGCAACGCGCCGGGTCTCCACCCCCCTTTCCTGCAGCACACGCTCGAGAAAGGCGAGGCGGAGAGAAACTCGGTGGCTCACATTCGTTGGAAGGAGGATGAGCACGGCAAGGTTCTCAGGAGGGATAGCCCACACTGCAGGAGGTGTATCGAACCCTTCCATTTCATTGTGGTTGATCTCAGGCACCTCTCCGCTCCATGCGAGCGTCTTTCCTGTCTCATTGAGGAAAATTTTCCAGAAGTACGCTACAGATCCATAGGGGCTGGGCGCATAGCAGGCGACCACCTTTCCGACAAGCGCCGAGGCAAGACGATTTGCTTCCTCTTGGAGAGAGGCAACATTCTCACGCTGCAGTGTCTGCCCCGCCTCAATGAGTGCTTCCTGCACATCGTTCCACCCGCAGAGAGCAGTAAGCGCCTGGGCGCTCCACCCGACCGCAACACGCGGCTGCACTTCCTCTGATTTCGGGAGTGTCACGAAGGGAACATTGTGGTGCTGCGCGAGCGTAAGGAGCCTCCCGCCCGCGCTTACCACCGCAAGCGGCAACGTTCGCTGCCTCCCCTCCTCCCACGCGCTCAATACTTCTTCCGTCTCTCCCGAGTAGGAGGAAAGGATGGTGAGATCGTAGTGGGCTGCCCATGGGGGAACCCCATCGCTGCTCCAGACGCGAATCTCGCGCTCATCCCCTCCTTGGGCAAGTAGGCTCCCAAGCAGATCCGCCGCAAGGTGTGAACCCCCCATGCCACACACCAATACTCTGCGGACGGGAGTGGCGTGGGAAAGATCTTGTGGTCTCTGCGCCTTCCATTGGAGTTGCAAGGGGAATTGCCGAAGTGCCGTCTCCATCCGAAATACTGTACCATAGGAGGGCTATGCTGCAGCATTTATTTCCCCTTCTCCTCTCTCGCATCCAACCTTCTCCTCTCTCGCATCCAACGCGGCAGAATCATCAATGAAAAGCAAAAGGCTTTTACCCTTATTGAGCTACTCATTGTGGTGGCTATTGTCGGTATCCTCTCCACCGTTGTCTTCACCTCCGTGCAGAATGCACGCATAAAGGCGAAAGCAGCGAAATTCATCAGCGACGCAAAGCAAATTGAAAAAGCGTTTGCAATGTGGGCTATCGATGAAGGGAGAACCACTTGGTGGCACGAGGATACGTGGGGCGCTCCCACTGACGAACCGGAAATTGACTGGCTCATAGCGAATACCCCTTTCGGATCTTACCTTTCCGGGAGCGCCTCTATTGAGACAAACCACTACGTCTATGATAATGACGGCGACACATTTGATACAGACGGCGACGGATGCGCCGATGCAATGCCATGGCAAGGCGTGTTCCTCAATGTGTGGGATGCGTCTCTCCTCGAAGTCATCCACCGTGTCGATGAAGTAGTGGATCGCGGAGATGGCCCTACCTGTGGGAAAATCGTATGGGACCAAAATGGCCAGGGCGGCTACTTCATCGGCTATCGCTTGGGAAACAACTCGCAGGATATGCCCTTCTAAGCAACAACGGGCGAGCCACACGCCGACCTCCGGAGGCTCTCACTCCTGTGCCTGGGGTCGGACTCGAACCGACGACGCCGGGCTCTTCAGGCCCGCGCTCTACCAACTGAGCTACCCAGGCAACTTTTTGGATTGTACCGCAAGGAAAGCCGAGATGCAAAGCAGTATTATTCCCGACCGCCCAGCCTTCTGCTATACTAGTTGCGCCGGTCGATATTGCTTACCCGCATCATTTTCCATTGCCTTGTGTCCTATGCAAGTCGTCATCTACACTTCCCCCACTTGCCACTTCTGCCATATGGCAAAGGAATTCTTTGAAGCGAACAACATCGCCTACGAGGAACGCGATGTGAGCAACCCTGAGTACGCCCGAGAGATGGTGGAGCGCAGCGGTCAAATGGGGGTTCCCGTTATCTTCATCACCCCGGAAAACGGAGAAGAGGAAATGGTCGTCGGGTTCGACGAACCTCGCCTGCGGGAACTGCTTGGCGTGTAGCGTATCCTCCTGTCCCCCACAAAAGCCGTGCGCCCTACGCACGGCTTTTGTGGTAGGGTAAAGCCGAGCCCCCGTAGCTCAATGGATAGAGCGGCTCCGTCCTAAGGAGACGATGTGGGTTCGACTCCTGCCGGGGGCACCACGCAATATTATTCCCTTCTCATTCAACGAGAAGGTGCTCCTTGGCGATTCCCTCAAGCACTCGCAGCAAAGTTGCGGAGGAGGTGACGCCGTAGTCTTGGTAACGAACGATTCCCTCACGGTCAAGCACGTAGGTGATTTCAAACCGTCGCAACCGAAAACGATTAATGAGCTCCTTGCCGCCTCGCGTATCCGCGTACCACCACGGCGGCTTGAGCGTCGAGGCAAACTCTCTGATAAACGCAGGGGTATCCCGCGGATCAATATCCACCGTGAGGAAGATGACTCCCTCGTCCTTCCACACCTCATAGACCGGTCGGAACTCCCTCGCTTCCATTGCGCAGGTGGGACACCACGCTGCCGCTGAGGTAATCACCACCACTTTTCCACGAAGTTCGTCACTCGTAAGTGTCGTGCCGTCGATGGTGGTGACCCGAAATTGTGGAGCACGCTGCCCTACCTCCGTACCCACGTCGTTTCGACTGACTTGCTTCCCTGCGCCGTGCTGTCCAACTACCGCACCGGCGATACCTCCCAACATAACGAGGAAGATACCTATCCCTCCAGCAACAAGTATGGCCGTTCGCTTGTGCTGACCTTCGAAAAATCCTGCCTTCCTCATACTCAGCCTACGAGGCAATCACGGCACACCCCTGCCACCTTCCGCGCGCTCCCCCATAGGCCTCCAACCACCAGCAGTGTTGCAACCCACACGACGAAGGATTGATGCTGGAGAAGGAAAAAGGCGCTCCCTGCCCCAAGGAATCCCAGCAAGGAAAGCACACAGGAAGAGCAGGCAGCCGTCGCCAGCAGACCGCCAAGGAGCGCGGAGACCACACCAAGCCCACCTTCTGCAGCCGTGCGCATATGCCACCGACGATGCCGAAGAAAGAGAAATAGCTGCATCACAGTGAGAAGGCTCGCCGCTGCAGCGAGTATGCCGATGAAAGCGTAATCTTGCCAACGAAGGAGTTGCAGCTGAAAGGAAAGGGTGTTGCCGGGAGTGAGCCACACCGGCACAAAGAGGTAGGCAGCAAGAAACACCAACCACAACGCCACACTCAGGGCAAGAAATGCCCTATCAGCCAAGACAATTCGGATGCCTTGCCACAACGCTCGCGCCTCCCGTGAGAACAAAGGAAACATTTTCATACGCAACAGCTGAGATGCGCTATATCCTTTCGAAACGCAAGCGCAGCGAGTTTGATTGCCTCCGAGAGGGTTGGGAAGACAGGGAGACTCTGCGCTACCTCATCTATCGTCATCTCCTTCTTCACAAGCACCATTGCCTGCGCGATGAGTTCCCCGGCAGACGGCGCAAGAATGTGCACACCCAGAATGCGGCCATCATCCGGATGCACCACCATCTTGATAAGCCCCTCCGTCCGACCGAGAATGCGCGCCTTCGGCACATAGGAGAAAGGAACGGTCCGGCACGCGCAACGGCCAAGCTGCGCCATCAGCTGCCGCTCGGTAAGCCCGACCCCTGCAAGCTGTGGATCTGTGAAGATGGTGAATGGGACAGAGGTGTAGTCGAGCGTGTGCCGCGTGCCTCGCAGAGCGTTCTCCGCAGCAATCGTCCCTTCGTGACCGGCGGTTGTTTCAAGCCGCAGGGGCGCGTTCGTGACATCCCCTGCAGCAAAAATATGGGAAGCGGTGGTTTGGAGCGCCTCGTCCACTATGATAGCCCCTCGCTCATCTAACTTAATGCCTGCCTGATCAACGGCAAGTCGACCAGTGTTTGGCGTGCGCCCCGTGGCAAGGAGAATTTCCTCTACCGCAATGGTCCGCTGCTGATCTCCATCTGAGAAGACCACCTCCTTCAATCCCTCTTCTGCTTGTCGCACTTCTTGTACTTGTGCATTGGTCACGATTGCAATGCCCTCCTGCTGCAAGATTGCCGCAAGCTGCGCCACCGCCTCCGGCTCTCCTTGAGGGAAAATGGTCGAATCCCGCTGCAGCAAGGTTACCTCAACGCCGAAACGGGCAAAGAGCTGGGCAAACTCGAGCCCCATCGGTCCTCCCCCTACGACAGCAAGGCTCTTTGGGAGGCGTTCCTGTTGGAGCGCTTCAATGTGTGTGATGAAGCCTGCCTCCTGCAGGCCTGGAATGGGTGGCACCGCTGTCCGGGATCCAGTTGCCACCACAAAAGCATCAGCGGTGTACCGCTGCCCATTCACCTCCACTTCGTGGGGGGAGCGAAAGTGTGCCCACCCTTCCTCAAACGATACGGAAGAGAGATTGGCGAGCACGCTCTCATATTTTTCTCTCCGCATTTGCGCCACCAAAGCGCGCTCGTGCGCCACCACCTTGCGAAAATCAACCTCCCGCAGCGACATCTCCACTCCGGGAATCGGATTGGACCGCGCTAAATGTAGTAGCTCCGATACAAAAAGGAGCGCTTTTGAGGGGACGCACCCGACATTCACGCAGGTGCCCCCCAGCGGCAATCCTGCATTAATCATCTTCGTCCTTGCGCCAAGCCCATTCGCTCGTATCGCCGCAGCGAATGCGGCAGCTCCACCACCGAGGATAATGAGGTCGTAGTGCGTGTCATTCATAGCAGGTTAGCCTTACCTCGCACGCGATACGCAGAGGTATCCCCGCACAAGGCGCGCGAGCGGACTCTCCGGCAGCAAGCGATACCACACCTTCCTCGCGTCTTTTCGCCGCTGCACAGCCCCCGCTTCTTCTAATTTCCGGAGCGTGTGCGACACCGCAGAAACTGAAACCCCCACAAGCTCTGCAATCTCACCAACCGACAATTCCCGGTGGTGGCAGAGGAGGTAGCAGATTTTAAGGCGCGTGAGGTCACCCACGAGTCGGAATTGCGCCGCACACCGCCGCAACGCCGCCTCATCGTGGAGTTCCCGGATAATTGTTTGCCGCTTGCTCATTTGCATACCTATTCAAGTATAGGTCAAAAAGGAAAGTCAGACAACATCGCACATGTGAGTCCAGTATTTCCTCTATTCCCCACAGCGCCACAGACGATCCCGCAGAAATCTGCCGACAACTTGTGCACCTCAGACAAGTAATTCAAATTCAGTCTCTACCGAGAGTAGAGGAATTTTGCTAGGGACATTGCCCGAGCTTGATGTCCCAATGCGCTGTGCCCCCTCTCTTCTCATAGGCCCAACAACCGACTTGCCCGTTGACAGTCACCTCGTAAAGTTCTGCTCCATCATTTCGTCGTCGTCTGTCTAATTTTGTAAACTGAAAGCTATTGTCAGAATTGCCTGGAGCTTCTTCCAGAGTCCAATCGACAAAATCTTGGTTGCTGTTATAACCAATGTCCACCTTTTTTCCTGTGCAATGCGCCGCTCCAGCAAGATTGCAGGTGTGTCCGTTGCCCAATTCGCTCCCCCCAGTCAGAACGAGAGAAGGAGCCGCAGATCGGTTTTCCTTAAATTTTCCCCACACTGCCGCAATATGGTCGATGACTCCTTTCTTTAAATGACGAACATCGGTGCAGCCACCCGTTGTTTTTGCAAAGCAAGGATCTTTGTTCACCTTAATCCCTCTCTCGGCAAGGTAGGCTCGCACTAAAGCCTCTTCCTCGATTGCTTGCTTTGCACTTTGGTACAGAGGAGAGGAAGAAGCAGGGAGAAATTCCTTGTAGTGGCGATAAGTACTACAAGCATTACCAAGAGGACCATTATTTGCTGAATGAGTGCGGCAAGCCTGTTCGAGTGAAGACGCAAACCCTAGGACTTCCGCCTTTGCTGCCGCAATGGTGGCACCATCAACCGAACGGGGATCATTTGCCAAAAACCCCCTTTCCGTTGTATCTCCGCTGTTAGAAGCCGAAGAAGAGCTAGCAACAGCGGTTCCTCCACTGCTACCTCCAGACAACTGCTGCCCACACGCTTTCTTGAGCTTCTCCACCTCGGCAGGATCCTGCTTGCAAAAGATAGCGACTCCCTCGGTAATGGACTGCCCCGCAAGAATCACCATTACCGTATTAACGATAATCCATGCCCCCAGCGTGACAAAGAGCCCCACGAGGACGGTCCAGAAAATCCTGTGAGCTCGCTGAATGTTGCCGGGGTTTGCCGGGGAAGCGACATAGAGCACCCCCGCATACACGAGCGCAATTGCGGCGCCGAGAATCGCAAGGTAGATGATGAAGTTGATGATCCGCTGGGCGAGCTGGAGGAGCTCGCACAACCCGCACTGCGGCACTGTGCCCGTCTGCTCGAGATAGGAGCACATATCGTAGCCCGAGAAGCAGGCAACAATGCCGCCGGTTTGGTAGCTGCGCGGCGGCACGCGCACCGATGACGCACCGGTTCCTCCCGTTCCCCCTGCGCCTCCTCCCGCACTTCCTGTGCCAACGGCAGCATCAGATTGGCATCGTTCAAGTGTGCCGCCTGCATTAAGGAGCTGCTCTACCCATTGCTTCTGTTGATTGAGTTCGTCCCACTGCTGCCTCGCAGCTTCCAGCTTGTGGAGGAGCGTAGCGCGCACTTCCGGTGCTAAACCAGAAACATCAGAAGCAAATGAAAGGGTCGTTCGTGGGCGGAGCACTGACGCAACCTTCTCTCCAGCATTTGTGAGCGCTTGCGGCCGCAGGGCTTCCGTGATGCTTGCGAGCATTGTGTCAATCTTGCTGAGTGTTTCCTCCCATCGTTTGAGAGCGTTTGAGAGCACCTTGGTGACATCCCTCCCCTCCAAGATTCCTGTGCACACACTTCCATCGGGTTTTCGTCGCACGTATGCCTGCATTTGCTTGGCAAGTGCTTGCAGATTTCCCTCTGCTTGAGAGAGGGAGTGATACGCTTTGGCAAGCTGCGCGAAACCCTTAAAGTTACAAAACGCATAGGACACTCCTGTTGCCGCATAGGTTGAGAAATAGGAGGTGAGTGCCGATGCTACTTTCTTCGCTTCATCCCACGTTGCTCGCGCCTCCAATTCACGGTTGGCAGCGACGCTGTATTGTTCTAGCCTATCAAACTTCATTTTTGCAAAGTCGCCGAGAGGACCTGACAGGTTTCGGCGCGCTTCGCCGATGCGTTCAGCTATCGCAATCAATTTTTGCAGATCCTCATCTGAGCCGTACTTCTGCCTTCTCTCACTTAGGTCGCTTTTTGCGAGGGCTTGCATCCGATCCCACTCCTCCGCCGGATTTACGAGTGATTGTCCTTCCACAAACGCCAGCTTGCCCCCGGACTTAATCTTGCAGGAGAAAGTAGAAGGGTAGGAGCCCCCGAGAGAGAGCACGAGTTGATGGAAGGATAAGGTCTCCTCTCCAGAGAGTCTCTCCACATTGGGCAAGAATCTTTTGATCTGCGCGTCAACCAGGCTCGCGGCAATTTTCGCATTGTCGGGACTGAGAGAAAGGATCTCTTCCACCTGCGAGGCAAGCTCATCGAGCGTTTCCGATTTCTTGAACACAGCCATTGCAAGCTTGATCGACTGCTGCAGCGCTTGCTCGGTGGCAGAAGAGGGATTGCGTTGGAGCGCACCTCCCAGCGCTATTTGGAGGAGCTGCTGCACATTGTTGAATAGGTCCGGGTGCCCCATTTTGTTGACAAGAGCAGCGACACGTTGTGGATTTGTAGCCTCACGAAGAACATTATCGAACCGCGCAAGCTGCTTGGCTGGTGACACATCTTCCTTAATCCATGACCCGACGACAGGGAGCCAACTACAGTCGTCAAACGCTGTGTCATATTGCCGATCGAACACCGCACAGTACGCATCCACATACTCCTGCTTCTCTGAGCAATCGCTTTGCGGATCGCAAACAGTAATCGCTTTGCAAAAATCGCTCGATGGGTTTTGCTGTGTACAATATTTGGCAAGCCCCGCAGCCTGTACAGCAGACACCCCGACACCAAAAAAGACAACGAGGAAGACACCAAAGATGGGCAACCTCCGAAGCCACACCCTTCCCACCAGTATCCTCCAGTAGTGCCACTGGATGCCCATTGAGTCCAGTGTAGCAAGGATCCTCGCTTCTTCTTTCCACAAGAGAGGCAAGGGAAGACCACTCTTCTCCCACACTATTGACCAGACGAGTGCGTTGCCTGATCGATAGCGCTTCGGAACACTCGTATGCGTAGCCCACGCATAGCCACGCGAGGGTCAGCGAAGATTTCGTCTTGCACGGCTGCGCGCAGAAGGACACGCCCGACGCATCTCAATAACAACCGAACCCACGTATGCCGATATTGAACACGGACACTTCTAAATGTTGCGTGGGCTCCTGTGCGCCGGGCAGGATTCGAACCTGCGTAGCCACAAGGGCGCCTGGTTTACAGCCAGGTGCGTTTGACCACTCCGCCACCGACGCACTGACGCGACACGTCGCGTCTTGCTATGTTACCATCTCTTCCTTTGCTTGAGAAGAGCGGCGTGCTCCCTCTTTCGCTTTTGCCCGAGCACGGCGTCGGCGTGTGGAGACCACTATGTCCCCCTTCTTCACTCCTACCACCGCCTCAAGCCCCTCCCGCTTCTCCTCCGGCAGGCGAAGGAGAACATCAGCAAGCGGGTTGAGGATCTTGCGTTGAATCAACCGGCGCAATGGGCGTGCCCCATGGAGCGGATCGTACCCTTCCCGCGCGAGCCACTGGAGCGCTTTCTGCTCGACCTGCAACGCAACCCCTCGTGCCGCAAGCCGCTGCTGCACATCTTCCACCTGAGCCGCAACAATCTGCTCCATTACCGCAGGTGTGAGCACGTTAAAGAGCACAATCTCATCGAGACGGTTGAGGAATTCCGGTCGGAAGAATTCCCGGAGCGCTTCCATCACCTTGTCTTTTGCCAATTCATACTCGAGCGCGAGGTGCATATCGGCCCCTTCCTCACCACGGGAAGCCTCGAGCGATGCCAGCTGCGGAGCACTGAAGCCGAGGTGGCTCATCCGCTCGATGTATTCCGAACCCACATTGGAGGTGAGGATGATGATGGTGTTCCGGAAGCTGACCGTTCGCCCCTTCGCATCGGTCAACCTGCCATCCTCCAGCACCTGCAGCAGGAGATTGAACACCTCGGGATGCGCCTTCTCCACCTCATCGAAGAGGAGCACGCTGTAGGGGCGGTGGCGAACGAGTTCGGTGAGCACGCCACCTTCCTCGTGCCCCACATATCCCGGCGGAGCGCCGATGAGCTTCGAGACCGCGTGGCGCTCCATAAACTCGCTCATATCAACCCGCACGAGTGCCTTCTCATCGTTAAAGAGGAACTCTGCGAGTGCTTTTGCAAGCTCCGTCTTCCCCACTCCGGTCGGGCCAAGAAAGAGGAATGAACCAATGGGCCTGCGGGGATCAGCAATACCCGCCCTCGCCCGCTTGATGGCTTGCGCCACGAGCGCAATCGCCTCGTCCTGCCCCTTCACCCGGCGCCGCAGTGCCTCCTCCAGCTTGGCGAGCTTCTCTTTCTCCGACTCCAGCATTTTTGCCACCGGAATACCCGTCCAGCGCGCCACCACCTCGGCAACATCCTCCTCCGTTACAACTTCGCGACCCAGCTGCCGATCTTTCCGAAGGAGGTTGAGTTTCCTTTCGATTCCGGCAATCGCCTTCTCGACCGTCGGCATTGCTCCAAACTTCACCTCTGTGTATGTCTCCATATCGTCTTTCGCCTTCGCTGCCTCCGCCTTCTCCTGCAACGAGGAGAGTTCTTCCTGTTTCTCCCGCAGTGCGGCAAGCAGCTTCCGCTCCTCCTCCCACTGCAGCGCGAGCGCCTTCGTCCGCTCTTCTACCGCAGCAAGCTCCTTTTGGATTGCCTCCAGTCGCGCTTCTGCCTGCGCTGCAGCCTGCCTCGAGAGTGTCTTGCTCGCAAGGTCTCGTTCCAGAGCAGCCCGCTCTATCTTGAGCCGTAGCATTGCCCGCTCTGCGGAAGCGAGTGCCTCTGGCTTATCCTCACGGGCTATCTTGCGAGCGCTTGCCGCCTCATCGATAAGGTCAATCGCCTTGTCTGGCAGGTACCGATCCGGCAGGTAGCGAGCAGATAGCTGCACCGCAGCAGAGAGTGCGCGGCCGGTAATATGGATACCGTGGAAGCGTTCGTAGCGGTCGCGAAGCCCCTGCATAATGGCGAGCGCCTCTTCTTCTGTCGGCTCCTCCACATAGATCGGCTGGAACCGCCGCACGAGCGCCGGATCCCGCTCAATGTGGCGCTGGTACTCCTTGAAGGTGGTGGCGCCAATGAGCCGGAGCTCCCCTCGCGCCAGCGCAGGTTTTAGGAGGTTCGACGCATCGAGTGCCCCTTCTGCCGCACCAGCACCCACAATCGTATGGAGCTCATCGATGAAGAGGATGATGCGCCCCTCCTGCTCCTGAATATCCTTCAAAACTGCCTTGAGGCGCTCTTCAAATTCACCCCGGTACTTTGTCCCGGCAATGAGCTGCCCGATATCCAGCACAACGATGTCCTTATCGCGCAAGCTCTCCGGCGCGTCTCCGCTTGCAATACGCTGCGCGAGCCCCTCAACGATTGCCGTTTTCCCCACCCCCGCTTCCCCGATGAGGAGCGGGTTGTTCTTCATACGACGGGCGAGAATCTGCATTGCTCGCCGGATCTCCCGTTCACGACCAATCACCGGATCCAGTTTCCCTTCCCGCGCCAATTGCGTGAGCGACCGCGCGTAGCGGTACAGCGCGCGTGGTCTTCCTCGCACCGACGACTCGCGCTCCTTCGTGCGCTCCCGCATTTCCTGCAGCGCTCGCAGGAAATGCTCTCGCTCAAGCGGCAGCTGCTGGAGCACTACTTTTGCTGGGCCCGGGTGCTGGAGAATGCCGAGGAAGAGGTGTTCTGGAGAAACACGCTCCTCTCCTAACTCCTGCGCGAGTGAGACGGCGCTCTCCAACACATGGGCCAAATCGGCGGTGAGGTAGAGCTGGTAGGAGGGGGAGAGGACCGATCCCCCTTCCGGCTCTTCCAGCGCATCGAGCACCGCATCGGTAAATGCAACGGTGTCTATGTCAAGCTTTTCCAAGAGCGCAAACAAAGGAGAGTCCTCCTGCATCATAAGCGCGCCGAGCAGGTGGAGCGGATTGACATGGTTCTGCCCCCGCTCGATAGCGATCTCGTGGGCGCGCTTGACTGCCTCCTTCGCTTTCGTGGTGAAGTTGGAAAATGGTGTCATACGCCTTCACATCAAGGGTTAAAGACCCCTCCTCGTACCAACCCATACCGTCGCAACCTTCCCTTTTCTACTCAGTTTGCTCGAGATCAGAAGATGCTGCTTTCTCTTTCTCCACAACAGATTGTACCATTCGATCCAGCCCTTGAGGGGTAAGAATACGATACACCGTTCCGTCAAACATTGCAATCACTTCCTTGAAGAGCGAGAGGGCGAGCGCCCCCTCCTCCGCCACTTCCCCGGCCACGCTCAAATCAACGGGAGGGAAAAGGTCTGCAAGCGGTGTTGTGGTAGCAACCGCATTGGGAATCCGTGGCGGGAGGGAAGACACAAACCCAAGTGCGATACGGGGAGCCTCCACGCCTCCCACCACCACGATGGACTGCCCGAGTTTGAGAGAGGCCGGGTCAAGCAGGGTGGGAGGCTTGGGAAATACTCCTCCCTCTCCTTCCTTTTCCTTCGGCGAGATGGCAAGCAGCGCAAACGGGCCCTTTCCCTCAAGAGCGATGCGTGCGGGAAAGCGCTGGGATCCGATGGCGACACGGTACGACGCACCCTTCAACACCACCCGATCAGGAAGCAGCACGAGATGATCTCCCACGACAAGCCCGTGACTGACGAAGCGGAGGTGTTCCCGTGCCTTCGCTCCGTTGCCGGATGATGTCGCACTTGGCGTTGCTGGTCGTCCGGATGTGCTCGTGCCCACTTCTCCCTCGCCGCGGGAGGGGAAGAGGCGAAATACCGGCACCATTACCCGCTGCGCCTCCGCTACCGCCGTCGGCACCAACTCTTCCTCCCGCACCACCACCGTCTTCTCCACCACCCGCTCCTTCTGGGGGGAAGACTGCGTCGGTTGCACAGGGGTGACGACACGCTCGATGGTTCGCTCTACAACACGATTGATGATTTTTGGCACCACCTCCTCCGGTGCACGATCGAGCAGCCGCATCGTCACAATGCTACTTGCAATAGCGGAAACGAAGCTCACGAGCAGCGCAAGCAGCACGATTTGAGACCGTGTCAGCCGTTCAATATCCATAGCCCTATCATACGGAAGGAGCCTCCTCCGACGCAATGGCGCCCCGCCCCATTGCAACTACCTCGGCAAGCGCCTGCACTACCCTCGCCACATCCGCCTCCTGCAGCCACGGATGCACCGAAAACCGCACCGCGCTCCGGGCGCGCTCGGGATCACGCGTGAGCGCAAACACTACCTCCGAACCCATCCCCCCCGCATCTGGTAGGTGGCAAGCGGATCGCGTGCTCACCGCAATACCCCGAGCATCGAGCCCCAACACCACGTACTCTCCCTCAACGCCAAGGAAGGATACGTTGAGGTTGTTCGCCGCCCGATGCTCGCTCCCGATAGGCGGGCCGTTGAGTGCGACGCGGGGGATGCGCTGCTGCACCTGTTCCCACAGCAGCCTCGAGAGCTTCAGCATATGGGCAGCACGCTGCTCCCTTTCCTTTGCGACAAGGCGGAGCGCTTCCGCAAACCCCGCAATGAGCGGCACATTCTGCGTGCCCCCGCGGAGGCGGAACTCCTGCGACCCGCCGTAGATAACCGGTGCAAGCGGATATGCACGGGAACGCACCAAGGCCCCCACCCCCTTCGGGCCATACACCTTCTGGGCATCGAGCGTCATCGCATCGACGCCCCACCGTCGGAGCGATACCGCCACCACCGCCGGAGCTTGGGAAGCATCAGTGTGGAAGAGAGGAAAGGGGCTGCTGCGCTCCTGCCGCACCGCCCGCACCAATTGAGCAATAGCTGCCATTGGCTGCACCGTGCCCACTTCATTGTTCACCGCAACGAGAGAGAGCAGCTTGAGGCGTGGATCCTGCAGCGCCTCGCGCAGCGCCGCTTCCTGCACAACCCCTTCCCCATCCACCGGCAGTTGGTGAACTACAACACCGTATTCCTCAGCCGCAGCCTTCGCCGCCTCTAGGACCGAAGCATGCTCGATATCGAGCACCGCAATTGCGGCATCGCGCAACGCCCCTTCTTTCCGTAGCGCCCGGAGGAACCCCCATATGGCGAGCGTGTTCCCTTCACTCCCTCCTGAAGTGAAAATGACATCGGGCGGAGCCGCTTCCACAGCTCGCGCCACCCGCTCCCGGGCACGCTCGAGCACCGCGCGGGCTTGCCGTCCTTCCGTGTGGAGGGCATTTGGATTCCCCTGATACCGCTCCAGGACCGCGCACACCACCTCCTTCACACGGGGATCGAGCGGACTCGCCGCCATCGCATCAAGGTATATCCGCTCCTGCGGCGCACCAGTTGCCATACCTCGCATTGTACGCCCTCTCGCCTCCCCCCGCAAAACGCGGGATTCATCCTTGATGCATTTGCTATACTTGACGCTCATGGGGTTGCTCGAAGGTGAGAATGTGCTTCCCCTCGTGCTCGGCCTCGCTATGGGAGCGGTGCTGGCAAGTGTTGGGAGCCTCGTGATGGTATGGCGCACGAAGCGAAAGCTCGACCATCTTCTCACCCTCTCCCACCACTACTCTCGCGATCCGGCGCAGCTCCTACCTGCCCTCATCGACCGGAGTGCCACGCTTGAGGGACGGCTCGCGAAGCTGGAGGAGCAGAGTAGGAACACTTCCCATACCCTGCAGCAGGCTATCCAGCGAGTCGGCCTCGTCCACTACAACCCATTCCGCGACGATGGGGTGGGAGGCAATCCCAGCTTTTCCCTCGCGCTCTTCAATGGATCCGGCACCGGCGTCATCCTCACCGCCATCCATGGACGGGACCGGACCCGACTCTATGCAAAGACCCTGCACGGCACAACCTCTTCCCTCCCTCTCAGCAAAGAAGAAGAGGAAGCGATGCGTCGGGCGCTCCATACTGATGCCCCGGAACAACCGGAGCAACAGGCGGCACCACCCGTTGCCAAACGGAGGAAAAAAGCATAGGATGCGAAGTGCTCCCTTCTCTGAAGGATGAGTGTGCAGCGCTCGAGCGAGCGAAGGAGTATGGCACGAAGCAATATCGCGTATGGCAGATCTTCCTCGACCTCCTATCGTTGCGGTAATGGGGCATATCGACCATGGGAAGTCGTCCCTCCTCGACTACATCCGCAAAACCCGCGTCGTGGAGACAGAAGCAGGAGGTATTACGCAGCATCTCGGTGCGTATACCGTTGGAGTGACGCTCCCTTCAGGTGAGCAACGCACCATTACCTTTCTCGATACCCCGGGGCACGCCGCGTTCCACTCCATCCGTCAGCGCGGAGCGCTTGCCGCCGATATCGTCATCCTCGTTGTTTCCGCAGAAGAAGGCGGAAAGCCGCAGACGAAGGAGGCATTTGAGGCCGCCCGCGCAGCGGGTATTCCTGTCATTGTCGCATTTTCCAAAATTGACCGTCCAAAAGCGGATGTCGAGCGGGCAAAATACTCCCTCCTCGAGCAGGGCATCTACCTTGAAGGGCTCGGCGGTGATATTCCGTATGTTCCCATTTCTTCCAAAACAGGGGAAGGTATCCCTGAGCTCCTCGAGCTCGTGTTGCTCGTTGCCGATATGCAGGAACTCTCCGCTGACCCCGCAGCCCCTCCCTCAGGGGTCGTGGTCGAAGCGCACCACGATGAGAAGCGGGGCATTTCCGCAACGCTCTTAGTGAAGGAAGGAACGCTCCGGCCGGGAACCTTCGTGGTTGCAGGCGGGGCATGGGCGCCGGTGCGACGCCTGGAACTCCCAACTGGTGGTGAGCAGGAGGCGGCAGGACCTTCCTTTCCCTGTCTCTTATACACATCTGACGC
>WFWM01000016.1 GCA_015491145.1 Patescibacteria group bacterium
GAGCAGGTGCTGGCGTTTGCCCCTCGCCTTACGCCAGCGTGGCACGGAAAGTCTCTCCAGCGCCTCGCCAAGGAGTGGATGGGAGGTGAGGTTGCTGCGCGCTGGTTCAACGATACGATGCTCGTGGGGTTGGGGGAGCTCTACCACGGAGCAGGCGCCACTTCCGGCATCGTTGCCTACCTCACCATTTCAACAGGGGTTGGGGGGTGCCGGTTTGTCGATGGCCAGATTGAAACCTATGAGGGGTCTTTTGAACCGGGCCACATCATCATCGATGCAGGCGGCGCGCTCTGCGAGGGCTGTGCTCCTTGCGCTCTGGATGGAGAGTGTGACTGGGAAGCAATGGTATCCGGTTCAGGCGTGGCGGCACGATACAGCAAGCCACCGGAGACCATTCCGAGTGATGATCCTCTGTGGGAGGAGCTCGCGAGGTGGACCGCTGTGGGGGTGCGGAATATCGCCTTGCTTTGGACACCGCAGGTGATCGTGATTGGGGGGTCGATGGTGGTAGGGGATCCGGCAATTCCGCTTGAGCCGGTGCAGGAAGCGCTTCGCCGGCACCCGCTCACGAGCCAGGTTGAGGTGCGGAAAGCGCAGTGCGGAGCGCTCGGTGGGCTCTACGGAGCGCTCGTTGTGGTGGAACAGACGGAGCAGCACGCAGGGTTTTCTCCATCAACGCGTTGAGTGGGGGGCAGAGATGTGTATGCGACGGCGCCGCTCACATCAGAGAGAAAAACGCTGGTACACCGATAAGCAAAACCTCGCGCTCGTGCTCGGTTTTATCAGCACACTCCTCACGATTATCAACACTTTTTTGGGCAAGGGGTAAACCACCACAGCCCGCACCAAAGGGTGCGGGCTGTGGTGGTTTTTGGTTGCACAAACTGCCCCTTTTGAAGCTAAGAAGCCTGAGTTGCTGCCTCTGGCGAGGAGCCTTGCGACTTTGTAGCCAGCCACGCATCCACGCTCCATGGCCCTGCACCTGTTGCAGCAACGAGGAGCAAGCCACCCATAATGGCAAGATTTTTCAGGAACATTACCTGTTGCGTCATCGCGTTGGGGCCAGAGAAGTCAGTGTGGTAGAGGAGGGTGGCGAGGAAGGTAAAGCCGATGAGGAGGTAGGCGACTTCATGGACGAAGGCGCCAACGATGAGGGCAATTCCCGCGCCGAGTTCGAAGAGAGCCACGAGGTAGACAAACCACACATCGCCCGGCAACCCAACGCTCGCGAGCTTTTCGCTTGTCCCTGTGATGCTCGCCTGGCTTTGAATTTTGCTCAACCCTGCGAGAGCGAAAAGGATGCCGATAAGCACTCGCCCAATGAGTGGGTAGTACCGATGCAGCGGCGCACATGCTTGGCTGAAGTGCATACGCTGGTGTGTGATAGGTAAAGAGAAACTGGTAATCGAACCTGCCTGGTGCTTCTGCACCACAAACCTTCCCCATTGTAGCACAGCGAGACGAAAATGGGTGGTTGGTGAGAAGATGGCGAGAGTTGCGGCGCTGCGAGATGTGGCGTACAGTGGAGATGACCACGCACGAGGGCGCAAAGCCCTCCACGAACGATTCAACTCGTGCGTGGTCGCACTGTTCGTGGGGGGCTTTGCGTCGGAGGTTATCCGCTCTCACATTCCGACGCTATATGGCACAACAAAATACCTTCCGCTCCTTTACCCGCCAGTTCAAGGTAGCGCGGACGCTGCGGTTCGAGCTCAAACCCTACAACGACCGAGTTCGAGAAATCCTTGCATGGGATAAGCCAACGCTCGCAGAGACGCTCTTTGCTGAGGAGATCGAGCGAAACCGGCTCCGCCCCGCGCTCAAACGGATTTGGAACGATGTGATTTACAACTTTACCCAGCGATTCCTGCGGTCATTCGCATTCAACGAGGCTGATCTGCAGGAGGCGTACCAGCATTTCTTCCGAGCGAAGCAGACGAAGGGGAAGGAGGATCAGGAAGCATTTCTCGATCAACGCAAGCGTCTGCGTGAAGCGCTCCACAATGCGCTCAGGCAGTATCAGGAAACCGTTGTCGTTCCTGACGGGAAGAAGACGAAGCAAGTAAAGCTCACGAGCGAGACGATTCGAAAGAGCGACGTCTACCCAGTACTCCGCAAGTTCGCAGAAGAGAAGAAAGACGAGGAGGCGCAAGAGGCGTTGAGAGTATTCGAGAAGTTTTTCTCCAAGGTGCAGGACCTCGTTCGCAACCGAACCCATCTTTTTGAAAATGATGCCCGCGATCTAGAAGGGAGGGAAGGTAAATCGGGGCAACTTGTAACACGGATAGTCGATGAGAACCTCACCCGCTTCTTTGCCAATTGTGCGCTCCTCGAGAAGATAAAGGAAGCCGGTATTCCACTTTCTCCGGAGGAAGAAGCGATGTTCCGTCCTGCAGCGTACAATCAGTGCCTCACGCAGGAGGGGATAGAGCGCTACAACGCCATCATCGGCGGGGAAGGGGCGGAAGCGTATCGAGAGCGCGCAAAGGGTATCAACAACAGAATCAACGAGCATAACCAAACTGCAAAGCAGTGTGGCGTGCCGCCTCTGCCACTGCTCCTTCCCCTCTACCGTTCCATTGGCGCTCTGAAGGAGAGAAAGATAGAGGTGATAGAAAGTGATGATGAGCTCCTCGAGCAGCTTCGTGCCGTCCTTTCGCACGACGAGCCGTTTGTAGCGGCGATCCGATCCCTCATTGAGGAGGGGTTGCTCGCACTCCTTCAGGAGGAAAGCGAGGAGACGCGAGAGCGCCGCCGAGGCATGTTCCTCACCCGGCAGGGCGTGCGCAGGCTCGCGCAGGAGCTCGTGAGCGAGTGGAAGGCGTTTGAGGAGCTCTTCTCCGAGCCTGATGCATCCAACGACGGCAAGAAAGTTCGCCGCACGAAGAAGCAGCAGCCGAAGAAAAAGCGAAAGGAAGTTTCGCTCGCAGAACTCCTCGCGTTCCTCGATCGCAGTGAGGGCGCGTTCCGCTCGCTCAAGACGGGTAAACCAATGACGAAAAAAGCGCTCCTCGAGCAACTCGCGCAGAACCTTCGCGCCCGGTTCGACGGTGGAGAGGTGCGGAGTGCCGTCTCTGATCGGGTAAAGGAGGAGAAGAAATCGCTGACTGAGCTTCGCCGCGCGTTTGCTGAAGCGGTAGAGGCCTACGCGGCGCATCACGCGAAGGAAGAGGGGAGGGTACGCGGCGAGGCGTGGCGCTCAATGAAGCAGGCGTGGCGCGTCTATCTCGAAGCGCTCGTAGAAGTAGGGCGTCTGCTTACGCTCTTTCCTCGGGAGGAGCAGCTCCACCTCCTCGATGCGGACCCTTCCTTTACGGGGTTGGTGAGTTCAGCAGCGAAGGAACGTGCTGCCTTCAATCCAGCTCGAACCCTCCAGTTGGTTCGGAGTTACCTCACAAAAACAGAACAACCACCAGAAGAACTTCGAGTCTTCTTCCAACCGAACTTCCTCGACAATTGGAGCAAGACAAAGGTGGAGGCTGGCCGCGTCGCACTGGCGCAGGATCCGGAGGGGAACCCCTGTCTGCTCGTATTTCGCACAACTGCTGTGGCAAAACGGTTCCTCAAAGCATGCCATTCAAAAGATGGGAAAAGAGGGTGGAGTGCCTACCTCTTCCAGCAGGCAAAGGTAAACACTTTGCTTCCCACGCTTGTGAGGATGCCAGATGGGGTGGATTCAGTGAGAGGGCGCAAGGATCCAGACGGGAGGAACCGAAAGCGAGAGCGTGCAATGCAGGAGCACCTCCCGCCGGAGATCTACCAGATTCTCCAAGAGGTTGGCTTCAAAAAGGAGAATAACCGTCAATACCTTGGCGACGACCGGTTCGATCGGTTTATCCGCTACTACCAAGAATGTGCGCGGGAGTACCTCGCACAGTCGGGATTTTCCCTCTCCTTTAAACCTCGGTATGACTCGTGGAAAGAATTCGTGGATGATGTGCAGCGGCAGGCAGTGCAGTGGGATCAGGTTTCGCTCGATGCCGAGTTCATCGAGGAAGGGTTAGAAAAGGGGGTCCTCCTCATTTTCCGCATTTGCAACAGGGACCTCTGCGCGAAGACGAAACCGGGGGCGAAGAAGAACATTCACACCATTATTTTCGAAGCACTCCTATCAGAGGGGAACACGAAGGTGAGACCACCCCATCTCAAGATCGGCGCGGAGGGGAAGATCTTTATGCGCGAAGCCCGATCGGGGGCCCGCCGAGAGAAGGTGCTACCGAGCGGGAAGAAGGTAACCCGGGAGACGGAAGGGGGCGAGGTGCCGGTGTTCGAGCACCACCGCTACAGCGAGAAGAAGTTTACGTTCCACCTCCCTGTGTTCATCAATGATGACTTGCCTCCGATCAGAGGATTTAGCCAGCTCAATCAATCAATGGCGGAGGCTGGGCTGCTCACCTTGCGTCAGTCCATCCTTGGGGTGGATCGGGGGGAGCGGGACCTCCTTGCCTACGCGCTGATCGACGGTGATGATCGCCTCATTGAAGCGGGTTCGCTCAACATCATCAACGGCGTGGATTATCAGCACAAGCTCAAAGAACGGGAGAAGGAGCGCACGCAGGCACGGAAGGAATGGGAGGAAGTCGGCAACATCACCAACCTCAAGGAGGGCTACCTCTCGTATGCGCTCCACGAAATTGTGAAGCGTTCGCTGGACAACGATGCCGTCATTGGGATGGAAGCCCTCGCCTTCCGGTTTATGCAGAAGCGAGGAGGAAAGTTTGAGCGATCAGTCTACCTCCAGTTCGAGCGAGACCTCCTCAACAAGCTAGAGCTTGTCGTTGAGAAGGAAAAGCAGGATCAGCCGTTTCAGGCAGTGGAGCAGGCGCCGCAGCTTGCTTCAACTGCAGGGAAGCAAGCGACGAAAGATTTCAAAGGGCAAGACGGGATCGTCTTTTTCGTCTTGCCAGACTACACCTCCAAAACCTGCCCACACTGCGGCTACCGACAGGAGCGCACCTTCAACTACAGCAATATGGAGAGCGCGAAGCAGCAGCTATGCGACCGTCTCATTTCGATTGCGTACGACAGTGAGCGACAAGCCTACCGGATTGCGATTCGCAGAGAGGATGATGGGAGTGAGTGTGTCCTGTGGAGCGATGTGGACCGTATCGTGTGGGACGCGCCAGCGCGAAAGGTGCGACGCTTCGAGCGTGGCGCCATTACCGCGGCGTTGGAGCGCGTGCTTGGGGAGGGAGCGGAAGAAGGCGCCTTGCCGGGCTTTACCAGTCGGGTTGCCGGCTTCCACCTCAACCCTATGGGAGAGATTTCAGCAGACACCCTCATCGAGCAAGAGGTAGACGCGACAACAATGAAAGCGCTCTTCTTCTACCTCAACCGAGTGTTTGCTGTGCGCAGCTACATTAGCGAGGAGCAGGCGGGAGAGGGGGAGGGGCACGACTTCTTCCTCTGCCCCCGTTGCGGCTTCGACACCCGCAAGAGTGAGGCCTACGCGTCGCACCCAAACGAGAGCATCCGCCACCTTTGTCACCTCAAAGATGGGGATATGGTGGGCGCCTACAACATCGCCCGCAAGACCCGGCTGGAGCTCCGCTACTCTCTTGGCGAAGAGAAGAAGCCGAGGAAAAACGAAGCCCGCCAGCAGTGGGATAAATATGTTTATCGGAAGAATGGAACCTTTACCCTCTTGTTTGGAGTTTAGCCTATCGGTTTATTGTTATCGTCTATGACACAAGACAAATCCTTTTCCGTCCCATACGAACGCAAGGGAGTGCTTCGAATACGCTTGGGACATAAGCGGCAGTGCCCAGCCGGAAAAGATAAAGTTTCTTTGGAGCGGGGGGATATGGAAGCGCTTGTCCAGTGGGCTAGGAAGTATCGTTTCCATCAACCATCTGAAGCATCAGGCGTTCCTTCGGATTCATTGAAGCAAATCCTGCGGCTCCTTGATCGTCTTGCAACAGAACTTGGGAATGCTGCGGATGTCGATGTCTCCGACGATATACAACGGAGAGCGAGAGCCCAGCTGCGGCGCTACGAGAGTGAAGTGTTCCGAGGGCGTAATGCATGGAGACGTTTGTGCCGTCAATTGCAACGCACCGCAACATTAGCAGCTCAAGCGTTGCAGGAGCTTTGCACAGCCGCTGATGGGAGGGGGAAACCTCAGATAAGTCGAACAGATCTGCAGCGCTTCTGCTCGCGCTTCGTTTTCGATGGGGAAAGGAAACTCCCCGTTGAGGAAGGAAAAAACAAAGAGGAGGGAAGAGAAAGAAGCAGTGGGCAAGAAGGCAAGCAAGAACAAAAAGACGAACAAGAAGCAATCATACCCTTGGTTGTAGGATTGCACCTTTTGAAGATGCTTCAGGGAAGGAAGGCCTCACTTCAACGCGCCTTCTCCTTGCTCGATCATCTCGTTGCGTTCGCCCAGCGGGAGGGGATCCGTCTTGCAGCGGATGATGGGGGAAGGGTGCTCCTGCGCGCCACGCTCAATCACGGGGTGTTCCGTCAGAAGAGCGCGTTGGAAGATGTTGAGAGAAAGATTCGCGATTATAAGCGAGAGCTCAGTACTCCCCTTGACCAGTTCATTAGGGGACAAGACGGGGAAAAGTTAAGGGAGAGTATACGCTCTGATGCCCATTTCCAACGCTATCTCGCCAACCTGCAGTCAATCCCAATGGATATTGATACATTTCTCGGCAAGCTTCCATTGGATGAAGCAGCGAGCAGACTTCGTCGGTATGTTGCAGGCTTGAAGCAACAACGCAAGAGAATGGTGGATGCGTTTCTCTTGCAAGAGTTGGAAAGGCTTGGTTTGGTCTCTTGCCAAGAAAAGGAAGGAAAGAAGTTGTGTTCGGTAGGTAATTGTAGGATTACTTCTGAAGGATGGAATGTGGTCGATCGTATACATAAAAATGAGAAGAGGTGGTACCAGAGGACAGAAAGCCATCAAGAGAATTTTCCTCTCAGTAAGATCAACTTTGGAGTGTTTGCTGAAAGATGGCGCCAGGGAAAGATCGAAACTCCAGATCCAGAACCAGAATCAAAATTTTTGCCTCATTTGTATTGGAAGGTGGGAGATGGCAAGGGAAAATGGATGGTAGATGATTACCTTACGCACCGAGCAATAAGCAACCTTCTCGCTCTCGCAGAGAAACAAATGGCAGAAAATCAAGATGAAGAAGGAGCGGAAGAGTACCAAGCGCTTCGTTCGGTGTTTGCTCAACGGGCAGGGAAGATGACGGGTAAGGTTTTTCTTCCGGGAGAAAAGGGCGAGTTTCTCACCGCTTATCAAACAATTGCAAAAGAGAGAGGAAGAATCCTCACACAGCTCCTCCACGCAAGGCAGAAAATTGAACAGGTTGACCATATCGCATTTCTCGGCAAGCGGAAGGGGGATAGGCACTTCTCGCTTCTTGTGGGGGTAAGTCTTGAGCAGGCTGAGGAGTTCCGGAAGGTATTGCGGGAAGCAGGTGAGGGAGAGGAGCTTATCGAACTCTACTCCCTTTCCTCCCTTACCCTGCAGGGGCTCAAGAAGCTTGTTGATAGTCACTACCCCTCACTC
>WFWM01000017.1 GCA_015491145.1 Patescibacteria group bacterium
GAGCGCCTCAACGATGGCAACGAACGCGTTGTCCGGAAATCGGTGCTGCTTGCTCGCCTGCTGCCATTGCCGCGCAAGCACTTGGACACGTTCTGGCACACCCTGCGTCTCGCCCGCGAGGAAAGCCCAGTACCCCTTCTGGATTTCTTCCATCGTGTAACCGCTCTTCACCATCTGCAGCACGGTGCTTTCTGTTGCTGGGTTGAGCGCTCGCTCCGTTTCGTGGCGTGGCTGGTGTGGGTATTCCTGCGACATAGGCTGAGATGTCACTACATCACCTCAAGTGGCGTTATCCCCAGTAAGGTGAGCCCTCGGGCAAGGGAGGTTCTCGCCGCCGCAAGCACGGCAAGGCGCGGTAGGGTCTCCTCCTGCCGCGGTCGCACGATCGGTTCTGTGTCGTACCACCGGTTTACCGCCCCGGCAAGCGCGAGGAGATACTGCGCGAGGATGGAAGGCTCCATTTCCTCATGCGCCCGATCAACGACGAGCGGGAACCGGATAGCAAGCCGCGCAACAACCTGCGCCTCCGCAGGGAGCGCGCACCACCACCCTCCTGAGGAGAGCACATCCGAGAGCACCACCTCCCTTTGCGCCTCATCCTCCGACAGCACACCTTCCCGTTGCGCCCGCTCCTGAAGCGAGACGAGGCGGGCGTGTGTGTACTGGAGGTAGGGGCCACTGTCGCCGGTGAGAGAGAGGGATGCTTCAGGATCGAAACGGATGTTCTTCCCTCGGCCCTGACGGAGCACCGCAAAGCGCACTGCGGCAACCGCAACCGCGGTTGCCACTTCCTCCCTCCGCTCCGGTGGCACTCTCCCTTCCATCTTCTCCAGCGCCCGACGGCGGAGGTCGCTCAAAAGAGACTCGCCGGTAATCACTTCCCCAGTGCGCGAGGACATCTTACCCGTGGTGAGCTGGAGGAGACCGTGGGTGAGAAACTGGTACCGCCCTGCAAGTTCCGGCCACAGGAGCCCTACCACACACGCAATCAGCTTTCCGTAGCTTTCCTGCTCCACCGCCACCGTCGTGATGTTCTCATCGAAAGGTCCGATTCGATCCTGCTTGAGCCTGACGAGACCGAGCTCCTTTGCCTCATAGGTGGGGGTGCCCTGCCGGGTGAGGAATACGCGAGTATGCAGTGGCGGGTTGCACCGCTCCCCCCGAAATACCACTGCCCCTTCGCTCTCTTCAAACACGCCTGAGCGTAACCCTTCTTCCACGATCCGCTTCCCCACCGGTGCCGCCTCGCTTTCAAAGAAGAAGACATCGAAGTGGGTATCGAGCATTTGGTAGAGGGCAGCGAAGTGGCGGAGCGACGCCTCTCTCCCCTTCCGGTAAAGTTCGAGAAGCTCCTCCTCCCGCGCATCCTTCGGCTTCTCTCCCTCCAAGAGGGCGTAGAGACGCACGTTGATTGCCTCTATTGCCCTCCTCGCTCCCTCGTTTTCTTCGTAGGCGCGCACTCCCCGGGCGTACGCCTTCCCGAGATCTTCTGCATGCTCTACCGAATACGCCTCCGGGAAAGCAAGCAGCGCCCACAATGCCTTTGCCACATGCGGCCCCACATCCCCTTGGTAGTTCGCACGCACCACCGCTGCTCCTTGCGCCTCAATGATGCGGGAAACCGCCTCCCCAATCGTGTTCGACATCAGGTGGCCGATATGGAATGCCTTGAAGGGGTTCGGCTGCGTATACTCAACCACCACTCGCTGCCCTTGCCGCGCGGCACCCGCCCCCCATTGGGTTGGACTGCGGAGCGCTTCCTGCAGGAGGCGTGTGAGTATTTCCGGGCAGAGGCGAATATTGACAAAGCCGGGTCCTGCAACAGAAACCTCCACCCCCGCAAGCGACTGCGCAAGGCGTGCCCTGATGCACTCGGCAAGCTCGCGAGGCGACTCGCCTGCCGCACGCGCCCACACGAGTGCGTGGTTGATCGTGAGATCGCCGTGCTCGAGCGATTCGGGAAGCGTCAGCCGAGCCGCAGACGAGCTCTCTACGGCAAGCGCTTCGCTCAAGGCAGCCAGTTGCGCTTCCACCTCCTGCCACAGCGCTCGCATACCGCACCCTCCTATGCCTCTCCAAACCATCGCGCACTCCACGCGAGGCCTTCAAGGAGCACGTCGGTGCGGAAGTTTTCGTTGGGGGCATGAATGTTGCTCCCCTCGTTCGCAAGCGGGGTCACCACAAGAGGCACACCAACAATCTCGTGGAACGCCGTCACCACAGGGATGCCACCCCCGCAGTAGGTTCGGATTGGCTTGCGACCTGCCACCTCCTTCCACAAGCGCGACGCGCGAGCAAGCCACTCGTTCTCCCGAGGCAGGAGCACGCCCCGGTACGGTGTCTCCACCTCCACCTCAGATGCCACTACTTCCGGTGTCGCCGCCAATGCCCTCTGCCACCATTCCTCGAAGCGACGCACCGCCTCGGCCGGATCTTGCGTCGGAGCAAGCCGCACATTGAGCTTCACCTCCGCCTGCGCCGCAAGGGCATTGCGAAAACCTTCGCCAAGGTAGCCTGCCTTTAGCGTCGTGATGGCAACCGCTGGCTCAAGCCCCACCAGACGGCCATAGGAGAGGGCGTCGGTCGGGTACACAACCCGCGCCCCCGTCGCATCGCGTATCGCCTCAGCAGAAAATGGGAGCATTGCCAAATCTTCCTGCACCTCCGCATCGATCGGCGGGACTCCTTCTTGGAGCAGGGGAAGCAGCCCCTCTCGCGGATGGAACGCCTCCTGTAGGAGGCGCATAAGCACCTCCGGTGCGTTCGGCACAACCCGCGCCATCATGCCAGAGTGTTGATCCGATGCGAGCGTTCGGATGGCAATACGGGCATTGAAGCCACCGCGAAAGCTCATTTCCATCGTCGGCAGGTTCTGTTCCCGAATGCCATCGGAAACAATGATGGCGTCGTGCCGGAGCGCATCCGCCAGCTGTTGGATCGCCTCTTCGAGGTGTGGGGAGCCGGTCTCCTCATCTCCCTCAAGGAAGAAGGCGACATTGTGCCTGAGCTGCCCTGCCTCCTTGAGCGCGAGCACGGCAGCAAGATGGATTGTCACCTGCCCCTTGTTGTCCATCACCCCTCGCGCGATGAATCGGCCATCCCGCTCGGTAAGGATGAAGGGGTCGCTCTCCCATCCCTCATCCTGCCGGGCAGGTTGCACATCGTAGTGACCGTAGACCACGAAGGTGGTAGGGGCCCCCACATCGATGCGTCCTACGACAATTGGATTGCCGTACCCTTCAACGAGGCGCACCTCCGCATCGTGCGCGCGAAGCAGCTGTGCTACCCACTCTGCCGCCTGCCGGCACTCTGGCTGCAACGCCGGGTCTGTCGACACGCTTGGAATCGCAATCCACGGTTCAGCAATGGATCGCCACCGCGCAAGGAGCTGTGCTTGGCTTGGGAGGGTTACCATGCCTCCTACCTTACCAACCTCGCCTGAAAAGGCAACGAGTGCATCGTTTACCGCACCCACAGAACCTCTCCGCGTGGCGCTTGTCGTTCCCGCACCACCGTGCGTGCCTCACCAATCACTCTTCCCCGACCATCTTCCACCCGACATCGCCACGTGCCTTTCCTGAGGTTGCGCACGAAGGAGTAGCCGCGGAACCCTCCCTCCCTTCCGCCGACGAGCCGGATCGGCACGCGGGCATGCGTCTCCCATTGTCCCTCTTCCGTCTTCCATTGCCAGCGGTGGAACACCGTGGTGTGCAACCCTGCAGGTGCCACAATAGCGCTAAAGCAGTAGATTGGCGCATCAGATAGCGCCAGCGCGGTGTCATACGCCGGAGGCAAGAAACGATCCAGCCCGCGCTTCTCGTAGGCAACGAGATGGTAGCCTTCTTCATCACGCCAGAGGCGGTGGTAAATTCCCACTTCCTCTGCCGCAAGAGGAACCGGTGGCACGAGGTTTGCAGCAAGGAGCGCCCCCACCACTGATGGGATGCCGATTGCCAGCGCACTGTAGCCGGCAAATGAAGTCTTCTGGAGCCGTGCGACCACCCAACCAATGAGCAGCCCGATCCCTGCCGCTCCCAGTAGCGCAAGAAGGACGGTGCGGTCACCCATTGTGCCGAGGACGGTCGGGACAACGAGGAGCGCGAGCGCCGAAGAACCTACCATCCAGAGGGCAAAAAGAGGCACAACGCGCAAGTAGGAGGCACGAAGGAACTCGTTGGCAACAAGGAGCGCCACAATACCACCAACGAACACGAGTGCAGCGCTCCAGCTCGCACTCCGCACGAAAAAGATGGAGAGCGCAGACAGCAGCCCTCCCATTGCAAACTGTGCACCGAGCGCAGCAGCGCGCCGAAGGCGCGCTGCTGCGGCGCACTCACCACGCACCGCTGCAAGTAGCATCAGGCACAGAATGACGACTCCCCACAAACCAACGAGCAGCCATTGCGTCGCTGGCGCATCGATCCGTTGCAACGTGAGCGCATCCCACATCCATCCCGCGAGGAATGCGGCCCACGAGAACACCGGTTCGAAGGATCGCACCGCCCCAATGAGTGGGGAAAGCCGCTCTTGCAGTAGCCCCCTCATACCTATGCCGCCTCCTCCGGCGGCACGAACTGCTCCGGGATGGGGAAGGCGCGACAGAGAGCACACACCTCTTCCCGAATCTGCTCTCGCAATTCTGCATCCTGCGGCGACCGGAGCACCTGCACGATCCATTCGGCAATACGGCGCGCCTCCCCTTCCCTCATCCCCCGCGTCGTCATTGCCGGTGTGCCGAGACGAATGCCGGAAGGATCCATAGGCTTTCGTGGATCAAACGGAATCGCATTCTTATTGAGCGTAATACCAACCTCATCCAAGAGGTCCTGTGCTTCGCGGCCAGAGAGACCAAACGAGGCAACAGAATCAATGAGCAAGAGGTGGTTTTCCGTCCCCCCGCCGACCATGACAACTCCTTCTCGAGCGAACACTTCGGCCATTGCTGCGGCATTCGCAACAATCTGTTGAGCATAAGACCGGAAGGAAGGATGGAGCGCTTCGCTAAACGCTACCGCCTTGGCGGCAATCACCTGCATATGCGGTCCTCCCTGCACCCCGGGAAACACCGCCTTATCGATCGCGCGAGCGAGATCTTCTCGGTTCGTCAGGATGAGGCCGCCGCGCGGCCCACGCAGCGTCTTATGCGTCGTCGTGGTGAGCACATCGAAACCCACCGCAAGTGGGTTTTCCTCCACCCCTGCCGTAATGAGCCCCGCAATGTGCGCGACATCTGCCATCGTATACGCCCCCACCTCATCGGCAATTTCCTTGATCCGCTTCCACTGCACCCGCTTCGGGTAGGCGGAAAAACCTGCGAGAATGAGCTTCGGCCGCTCCCGTAGGGCGAGCGACCGGAGCGCATCGTAGTCGATTGCTGCCGTCTGCGTATCCGCGACCCCGTAGGAGAGGAAGCGGTAGATTTTTGCCGGGAGCGTCAGTGGATGCCCGTGTGTGAGATGGCCGCCGTGGGAGAGGTCCATCCCAAGGACCGTGTCTCCGGGCGTAAGCAGCGCCATATACGCCGCAAGATTTGCAGGGGCACCAGAGAGCGGCTGCACATTCGCATAGCGAGCACCAAAGAGCGCCTTTGCTCGCTCAATGGCAAGCTCCTCAATCGCATCGGTGTAGGTTTGCCCCCCGTAGTAGCGTCTGCCGGGGTATCCCTCGGCATACTTATTCGTCAGCTCGCTCGCGAGCGCCTCCCGCACGGCTCGTGAGGCATAGTTCTCAGAAGGAATGAGCTCCAGTCCTTCCTCCTGCCGTTTCCGCTCGCCTTCGAGAATCTCTGCGACGCGAGGATCCTGTTTGTGGAGCAATGGGTACGTATGCATACGTCAGCAAGGCAATAACTCGTAACGATCGAGCGGTCATCGTGTCTTCCCTACACCATACGCCCCTGTGTTGCGTGCAAGTGAGCCTGAATCGCTCCCGTCGCCTGCTCGATAACGCGGAAAAGCGGTTGCGCCGCGTCAATGCGCACCACCTTTCCGCGATACCGTTCAAAAAATTCCTCATACCCTTCATACACGCGGGTATGGAACGCGGCATCGCGTGCATCGTAGTGGTTTCCTCCCCCGGTCCGACGCTTGCGCGCCTCCTCCGGCGCAACAGCAAGCCAGAGGTAGAGGTCTGGCTCCCACGATCCCACCACATACTGGTGCAGCGTCGGGAAGAGTTCCGCACAAGCATCGCACTCCTGTGCGCGCACATTGTAGGCCCACGATGAGGCGGCAAATCGGTCACACAGCACGAGCTTTCCCTGCACAAGGGCGGGGATCACCACGGTGCGGAGATGATCCCGGCGAGCGGCGTAGTGGAGCAGGAGGTGGGTCATCCCGTCAGCCTCAGAGGCTTGAGGGTGGGTAAGCAGGACCGATCGGATCGCCTCTCCGTAGGGAGAGCCGCCCGGTTCTCTCGTTACCACCGCTTCCGGAAACTGTCGCCGTAACGCCTCGAGCACACTAGTCTTCCCTGAGCCATCTCCCCCCTCCAGCACCACGAATGCTCCGCGCGAGCGAGCTGCCATCTGCGACAGTATAGCAGACAGGTCAATTGCGCGCACCGCAGGTGGTATACTGGCTACTACATGGAGGCGCTCACGCACATCTGTCGGACGCTCCCTTCCGGCGCAACCATTATCGTGCTCAACACCGGGGCAACCATCACGCCAGAGGCGCAGGCAATGCTCGCCGCGCTCCATTCCCGATCCACCGGCGGCATTCGCGCCCATCTCCAGACCCTCGCCCGCAAGGGAGCGAGCCGATTTATGGAGACCTACTACGTGGGCTACGGCCACAAATCCATTGGTGACCTTGGCTCTGCCACTGTGTTCATCGAGGGGGTTTCTATGCTCGCTGCAAAGGCGGTCCAGCACTGGCCCCTCTACAACGGACAGGAATCTTCAACGCGCTACATCGACTTTTCTCAGCAGCCGATGCACAATCCGCTCGGGAGCGAGGAAGCTTGGCAGATTCAGGATCGTTGGCGATCCTTCTACCAGCAAGCTCAAGAGGCAACGAGGAAGTGGGTGCGGGAGCGGTTTCCGAGGCGGGGGGAGGAAGAGGAGAAGGTGTACGAGAAGGCAGTTACCGCACGGACATTCGACATACTCCGCGCCTTCCTCCCGGCCGGCACGACCACGAACCTCGCTTGGCACGGCACGCTTCGGCAGTTTGCCGATGCGCTCCTGCCCCTGCGGCACCACCCTCTCAAGGAGGTGCGTGACATTGCCGCAGAAACGCTCGAGGCACTCAAGGAAGCGTTCCCAAGCTCCTTCTCCTCAACCTTCTATGAGGCAACCGAGCGGTTCTATGCCGCGGCAATGGAGAAGCACCACTTCCTCCATCCTGATCGGTGGCCGGAGGGGCCTTCCATCGCTCACGATGGCCTCGACTACGCGCTCTTGTCTGCGTTTGCCCCGCTCCTTACCGCACGCCCCCCAAAAACGGAACTGCCGTATGGAGTTGGGCTTGCCGGAAGCCTTCGCATTGAAGGGCTTCTCGATTTCGGTTCGTGGCGGGATCTGCAGCGCCACCGTTCCCTCACGCAGGCAGCCCCCCTCCTCTCCCCACGCTTTGGTTTTCACCCATGGTACCTTGCCGAGCTCCCCCCCTCTCTCCGAGAGGAAGCCGCCACGCTCATCCAAACGCAAGAGAAGGCCCTTGCTGCACTGCGAGTGGAGCCAACCGTGGCGCAGTACTACCTTCCAATGGGATACCGTGTGCCCATAGCCTTCCGGGGGGACCTGCGAGCGCTCGTCTACTTCATTGAACTGCGGGCTACTCGATTCGTGCATCCGACGCTCCGCACCTTTACCCGCCGCCTCGCTCGCGTCCTTACCGAGCACCTCGGGCGGCAGGGGATCCCCCTCGCGCTCCACCTCGACAGCGAGCCCGACCGCTTCGATGTGCAGCGAGGAATGCAGGATATTTTCGTGCGAGAAGCAGGGCACCACACCCATCGCCTCGCCGACGAATCTACCGAAGGTCGCTGAGTGCCGGTGTGGTATACTCCCCTCCCATCAGAGCGTATGGCTGCCTACTCCGACAAGCGAATCCTTGAGGCGCTCAAGGCGGGTGATATCGTGATCCACCCATTCCGCCGCAGGAACCTTGGGACAGCAAGCTACGATGTGACGCTCGGTGAGTGGTACTACCGGGAATCCCGAACGACCCTCCCCATCTACAACATCTACAACCGAAAGCATGTGGATCGCGTGTGGGGGCCGAAACCACACCGCGCGCAGCGGGCCTCCGAAGCGCTCAAGGGCTACGACCTCCGGGAGCTCGGCATCCGACCTTCCGACCGCGTGATCCTCTTGGAGCCCGGCGAGACCATCCTTGCCCACACGGAGGAGTTCATCGGAGGGCGCGGCCACATCACAACGATGATGAAGGCGCGATCCTCCTACGGCCGCAGCTTTATTGAGGTGTGCAAGTGCGCCGGCTGGGGAGATGTCGGCTACATCAACCGATGGACAATGGAGATTACGAACAACTCCCGCCACTACGCTATCCCCCTCATCGTGGGGCGGCGCATTGCGCAGATCGTCTTCTTCGAGACCGGCCCCATTCTCGCAGCAGACTACACGAAAGAAGGGAAGTACGCCGCTACCGCCGATTTAGCGCGCCTCAAGCGCGATTGGACACCGGAGCAAATGCTCCCCCGCCTCTGGGCTGATCGAGAGGTGCAGGATTCTCGTCGTAAGGAGCGCAGCGGAGATTGAGGTTGAGAAATTACAAGGTTGAAGAATTCTCTCTCGTATTGTTTTGCGCACCCAGTGAATGGTGGCACAAGCGTACCGCTATGAGAATAAGCCGATACACGAGAGGAAACTCTTTCGCATACTGCAAAACCCTCGCGCCATTTGGATTCTCCTCAAGAGGGACAAACCTATCAAAACCCCCTTGGTAGATGATTGTAAGCAACGCCTGAAGGAGATCGATCGCCTTCACAAAGCGTGCCTCAGGGGTGGATTTCTGATTCCATTCGGTCAGCAGTGTCTCCACTTGCTCCCCTAGCCCGACCGCTTGAAACCGTTCGACGATGTCCCGTTGCGCCCTTTCTTCTTCCCTTTTCCGATTCTCATCTTTCTGCCCTATCGGCCAATCTCCCGTGTGGAGTTCGGCAGCGTCATGAAGGTTAACATGGAGGAACACCCTCCTCGCGTCGAGACGCTGGAGTGTTGGATCCCCATGTTTTTCCGCGTACAGAAGCAGGAATGCCGCAATCGCCGAAAGCCCACCGACATGCTCTGCAAGACTCTCCCGCATCTCCTCATTTCTTCGACGAGACTCCTTCCGCGGCGCTCCTTTCGGTAGCCAACGCCCCACCTCCACCCCCCCCTGCGCAACAAGAAGAAGGCGCAGCAGCTCCTTTTCACGTCTTCCTGCCATCCATTCGGGAGAAGTGCTCTCAGAGGAAAGCGACTGTTGCAGCTTTCCCTCCATACTCTCCCCCTACGCTTCCACCTCCACCCCCATTGATCGGGCAGAACCTGTGATCACCTTCTTTGCCGCCTCAATATCGTTCACCATCAGGTCCGGCATCTTCTCCTGCGCAATCGCTTCAAGGTCTGCTTGCGTGAGCTTGCCGATAGTCTGCGCACCGGGTCGACTCGCTCCCTTTTCCTTGCCGATACGCTTCAGAATGAGTTGTGTCACCGGGGGACGCTTGAGCTCGAAATCGAACGAACGGTCTTCATACACCCGAATCACCACCGGCACGATGACATCCCCAAGCTCACGAGTGCGCTCGTTGAACTGGTTGACAAACTCGCCAATGTTGATGCCCGCCTGCCCGAGCGCCGGCCCCACCGGCGGTGCCGGCGTTGCCTTGCCGGCGGGAATCTGCAACTTGAGCTCTCGCACCACTGCCTTCGCCATAGGCTCTCACCCTAGCGCATTCTTCCCGTCTTCGCAACGCTATCGGTCATCCCCCTCCCCGTGCAGCACTCCGCGTTCCTTCCTGCTCGCCAGTTTCTCGAGGTTTTCCCGCGCTACTTCCTCCAGCGGCACACCGAGCGTCTCAGCAAGCACGGCAAGGTACCACAACACATCTCCGAGCTCCTTCTTGATTGCTGCGCGTGTTGCTTCCGACACCTCCCCCTCGGCATCGCGGTACACCTTCTTTACCTTCTCAGCCACCTCCCCCGCCTCCCCGTTGAGGCCGAGCGCAAGGTATGGGAGCGCGAGCTCCCACGCGGTGCCTTTCAGGAATGTGGTGACCGCCTGCTTCTGGTAGGTATTGAAATCCATACTTCCTATGAGATACGGCGAACCTGCGCGTAGTCGAGTTCAAGCGGCGTCTCCCGCCCGAACATTGGCACCAGCACGCGTATCTTGCCCCGTTCCTCATCGACTGCCGCCACCTTCCCCTCCTGATCCTTGAAGGGGCCGTCGGTAATCTGCACGGTATCACCCGGGTGGAGATCGATGCGGTGCCGGGCACCTGCCGATTCCATCCGCGCAAAGAGCTCCTCTACCTCCTTCTTCGACAACGGCGTTGGCTTGCCTCCCCTCGCCCCCACGAAACCGGAGATACGGGGAGTGCTGCGCACGATGAAGATGGACTCCTCCGTCGGGATCATTTTCACGAGGATGTAGCCGGGATAGATGCGCTCCCGCTCTTCCACCCGTTTCCCCCCCTTCATGCGCACCCGCGCTTCCGTCGGCACTACCGCTTCGAAAATGAGGTGCCCCACATTGAGCGACTCAACCCGCTGCATCAGGTTGCGCACTGCTGCATATTCGTAGCCGGAATAGGTGTGCACCGCATACC
>WFWM01000018.1 GCA_015491145.1 Patescibacteria group bacterium
GAGAGCGTGATGTATGGCATTCTTCGGCAAGCGGTTCATTGGTGATATCCCCCAACTGGAGGCGCAACCGGTCGTGCTGGGAGGGATGGTGTGGCGAATTCGCAACCACGGGAAGGTTGCTTTTTGCGATTTGTACGACGCGACGGGAACCATCCAGTGCGTCGCGTCTCGCGATGCTCCTGAAGCACTCAAGGTGCTCCAGACCATTCGGCCGATGACACCATTGGTGGTCCGCGGCATCGTGCATCGGCGCCCGGAGCACCTCGTCAATCCGAATGAGCCCCTCGGCGCGTGGGAGGTGGCACTGGAGGAAGCTCGCCCTCTCGCGCAACCCGCCGAACCGCCGTTTGACCTCGACAGCACCGACCTTTCCATAGAAACGCTCCTCGACTACCGCCCTATTACCGCCCGGCGCCCTCGCGAACGAGCCATCTTTCGGGTTCAGGCAACCATTGTGCGGGCGTATCGGGCGGCACTCGAAGCACGCCACTTCACCGAAATTCAGGCACCCAAGATAGTGGGGGGAGATGCGGAAGGTGGAGCGAATGTGTTTCCGGTGCAGTATCTGCGGGGGGTGCCCGCATCGCTTGCCACCTCGCCGCAGCTGTACAAGCAGATCATGGTGGGAGCGCTCGAGCGCGTGTATGCGGTGGGGCCAGTCTTCCGAGCTGAGAAGCATGCCACCACCCGTCACCTCAACGAGTATGTGTCGCTCGATGCGGAAATGGGGTTCATTGAGGACCACACTGATGTGATGGCTGTCCTCGAGGAGGTCGTCCGCGCGATCGTTGCGGAAGTCTGCAGCCAGCATTCCGACTCACTCGCCCTCCTTGGAGCAGAACCTCCGCTCGTTCCCGAAAAACAGCCGTTCCCCTCAATCCGCTTTCCTGAGGCGCTCGATCTCATTACGGAACACACGGGGAGAGATGTGCGGGGGGAGCCGGATCTCGCTCCGGAAGACGAGCGATGGCTTTCGCAATGGGCGCGCGAACGCTATGGGAGCGACTTTCTCTTCGTAACCCACTACCCGTCCCAGAAGCGCCCATTCTACACGATGCTGGATCCCGATGACCCGGCACTTACCCGAAGCTTCGATCTCCTCTTCCGTGGAGTCGAAATTGCGACAGGAGGGCAGCGCCTCCATCGGGAGGAGGACTACCTCCGCCGCCTGCGGGAACGAGGGTTCAACCCATCGGTGTTTCAGTTCTACCTCCAGGCATTCCGATATGGGATGCCTCCCCACGGCGGATGGGGTATGGGCCTTGAACGGCTCACGCAGAAGATGCTCGGGCTCGCTTCTGTGAAGGAGGCGACGCTCTTCGTGCGTGACATCACCCGGATTGATAGCCGCCTCTTCGCAGAATCGTCGCAACCTTCTCACGCGGCAGATGAGGCAAATGCGTGAGCGGAGTCACCAGCCCCAGCTCCCTTCTGTTGTGGTGGGAGATCACTTCTCCGGCCCCCTCGATGAGCTGCTTGACCTGATACAAAAGCATCGGCTCCCGCTGAGCGTCGTTTCGCTCGCACACATCACGGATACCTACCTTAGGCAAATGGAGCACCGGACGGTGCGATCGCTGGAAGAAATGGTGCTCGTGCTTTGGATTATCGCAACGCTCCTCGCTCTGAAGGCGAGCCGTTTAACCGACGCGGGAGACGGTGCCGAAACGGACGCAGGGGAAGCACAGGAGCTCACGGATCGCCTCGCCCTCCTCCAAATCATCCGTCGCCTCGGCAAACAGTTGCACCAGCAATGGGGAAAAGGGGCGCAAGTGCGCCTCCCACGAGGCACTACCGAACCGCATCACCCCTCACCAGAAACCGCACTCACACCAGACAGCGCAATAACCCTCGCTGCTGCGGTGGAACGATTGATCCAGCGTCTTACGCGAGCTACCGAACGACAACAGTTTGCTTCCCCCCGCTCCCTCGTGCGTGTCACTGAGCGAATCACGCTGGAAGAAGCAATCCGGCGCATTGCTGCCGCAACGCAGCGCGGAATGTGCTGGCGATTCCATCTCAGAGAGTACGCTCGTGAGGAAGCGATCGTCCTCTTCCTCGCAACGCTCGAGCTGCTCCGGCAGGGAGTAGTTGCCGTTGAGGCAAGCCAAGACCATACTACCCTCACCATTTGGGGAACGGGGGAGAGGGGCGCGGTGTGATACGATGCCGAATA
>WFWM01000019.1 GCA_015491145.1 Patescibacteria group bacterium
AAAGAGGGCGCTTGGTTCGGGTCTCGCGGTGTTGGCTTGGGGAGAGAGAAGGAAAGCTGCGCAAATTGGACGAGCCCTGCAAGAACCGCAAGGATCGCACTCCGCTCACCAAGGTTGATACCGAAAAACCAGATGGACACCTCCGATGGGGTAGCTACAAAGGGGTAGAGGAGGGTAGCATCAATCCCATTCGTCATTCCCCCTTTTGAGAACACCCAGAAGAGCCCGATAATCACCGGCAGCTGCACGAGCATCGGCACCACCATCGAAAACGGGCTCACGCCGTACTTACGGTAGAGCGCGAGCGTCTCGCGCGCGAGCTTTTCCTGATCCCCCTTGTGCCGTTCCTTGAGGCGAGCGAGCTCTGGCTGAATCTGCTTCATCACCTCCTGCAGGCGGGCTGCCTTGAGGGAGAAGGGAAGGAGCGCTACCCGCACGAGCACCGTGAGGAGGATGATGGCAAACCCGACGCTGTGGTGGGGTAGGATCCCCACGAGCCCGACGAGCGCGTTGTAGAGCGGCACATAGATGAGCGTGTGAAACAGCTCGGCCATCGAAAGGAGCATACCGCACCCAGTGCCCCTTTTCAAACGAACGGTTGCGAGAAGGACGCTAATTGCTCGCTCCCTCCCGCATTACCTGCGCAAGCGAACGAGTGAGTTCCGGAAACGAGCGGGTAGCTGCGGTACGGTTGGCGAGCACGAGGTAGACACCCGGTGGCAACTGAGCGATGTAGCCGCGGACTGCGGTGTAGATGCGACGGCGAATACGGTTGCGGTCAACCGCTTTCCGCGCCACCTTCTTCGACACCACCACCGCAACCCGAGCGCGCGGCACTGACTCTGCAAGAGGCGGGTAGCAGCGGACCGTGCCGACGGCACCTACTCGTTCCCACACGGGTGGTTGAGGGTTCTGCTTTTGTTGGGAAAACCACGCTCCCGGCACCCGATGCCCTCGCGGGAGCATAGCGTGCTACGGCGTGAGGCGAGCCCGCCCCTTGCGGCGGCGCCGGCGCAGCACCACCCTTCCTCCTGCGGTTCGCATCCGTGCGAGGAAACCGTGCGTGCGAGCCCGTTTCCGTCGCTTTGGTTGGTAGGTTCGCTTTGGCATACAAAAAAGAAAAACCTTTGTTCCGCACCTCGTTCACCTCCTTTGCCCTGCAACCCGGAAAGTGTGTTTGTTGTAGCACACAAACACCCCTCCCGCAAGTTGCAGCGCTCAAGTGGGTGGTATACTACAGGCACTATGGCGCACCCCTCGCTCAGCCCGCAGGAGCTCTGGCAGAGCGTCCTCGTGGAGATTGAGCTTGCTCTCTCGCCGGCGCAGTTCAAAACATGGTTCCGGGGCACCTCGCTCGTGGGTATCGAAGGAGGGGTGGCAACCATCGGCGTGCCGACAGAAATTGCCCGCGAATGGATCCAACGGAAGCATGAGAAGCTCATCCTCAAAGCGCTCCGCGCACGCAACGAGCACATCCGGAGCGTCGAGTTCGTCGTCGTGAAGCAGCGGCCCCGTATTCCCGTGCACCCGGCGAGCACCTCGGGTTCCGAATCCTTGCCGATGACCCAACCGCTCATCGCCACCGATGGCCTCCACCCCCGCTACACCTTCGAAATGTTCGTTGTGGGCCCCTTCAACGAGCTTGCCCACGCTGCCGCTATTGCGGTGGCGAAGCAGCCCGGCCATGCATTCAACCCGTTGTATATCTACGGCAAGAGCGGCTACGGAAAAACTCACCTCATTCAGGCGGTTGGCAACTACATCAAACAGCACCACAACGCATTGTCTGTGTGCTACCTCACCTCCGAACGCTACACTACTGAGTACATTGCCGCCGTCCAGAACAATATGGTGCAAACCTTCAAGGAGCGGTATCGCCGCTACGATGTCATTATTATCGACGACATCCAATTCTTTGAGGGAAAAGAGAAGACGCAGGAAGAACTCTTCCACCTCTTCAACCACCTCTACCAGCACAATAAGCAGATTATCTTTTCTTCCGACCGCCATCCAAACTACATCCAAAACCTTGAGGAACGGCTCAGGACACGCTTCGCGCAGGGGATGGTGGTGGAGATTCTCGAGCCGGATTACGAGACGCGGCTCGCCATCCTCAAGAAGAAGGTGAGTGTTGCTGCGGTGCGGGTCCCCGACAACATCCTCTCGATCATCGCACGGAAGGTCCCCGGCAGCATCCGGGATCTCGAGGGAGCGCTCAACGCAGTTATCCTCTACATCCAGCTGAAGGGTACACAGCCGGCAGCGAGTGAGCTCGACACCATTTTGAAGGATCAACACAAACCGAAGCGGGCGTTGAGCGTGCAGGAGGTGGTGCAGAAGGTGGCAGAGTACTACGGCATCGACCCATCCCTCATCTACGAGAAGAACCGCAAGAAAGAGGCGGTGCTACCCCGGCAGGTGACAATGTTCCTCCTTCGGGAGCTCCTCGATATGTCGTACCCGACCATTGGAGAGAAGCTCGGCAAACGAGATCATACCACCGTGATCCACTCCTACGATAAGATTCGCGAGGAAATAGGGAAAGACCCCACACTCCGGAGCCAGATCGAAGAGCTCCGCACCCTTCTCACATTCTAGGGGAGAGTAAAACGCGTTCTATCTCCACTCTTCCAACACCTTACTGTGTATAGTATTGTGGATATGTGTATGACTGTGTGGGTACGAGAGAATGGAAAGTGTGGTGAAAGATCGGTGTGTATCGTTGTGGTTTGCGTGACGGGAAGACTGGGAAAATTTTCTTCACTTTCTTCTCGCTCGGGAGAATCCACCCTTCATCCACAACCTTGAGGCGCGCAGGAAGGGAGATCTGTCTGCAATAAAAAGGATTTTTCACTATCCACCTACACACAGGCCCATAGAATATACTTTTCTCTACCATTAATCCCAATGAGCCTGGTTTGCAGGGGACGGAAATTGCGGTAGGCTAGGAAGGATGCCACGTTTCTCCATCACCCTCCCTCAAAAAGAGGCAGCACAACGCATTGCTATTGTAGAGCGTTTTACCGGCAACCCCGCCACACTTCCGGCGGTAGCAGGGGTGCAGCTTGTGGTGAAGGGGGGTAAGGTGGTGGTGCGAGCCACCAACCTCGAGGAATTTATTGAGGCGAGCCTTCCAGCGAAGGTGGAGGGAGAGGGTGAGGTGGTGGTGCCGGGGTCGGTGTTGGCGCAGGTGATTGGGACGAGTCGGGAAGAACATATCACCCTTACCCTTGATGAAAACAATATCCTCTCAGTAGGAAAGGCGCGGCTTCGTGCGCTTCATACGGAAGAGTTTCCCTCCCCTCCCTCACTCACTCAAGCAAAGGAGCGGGTATTGGAAGGAGGAGTGGTGAGTGATCTTTTTGAAGCGGTGCTCCCCTCTGTGGCAACTTCCACCATCAAACCGGAGCTCACTGGAGTGTATTGCCTGTTGGGGGAAGAGGAGTTTGTGGTTGCGGCAACCGATTCGTTCCGTCTTGCTGAAAAGCGCGCTGCAGTGGAGCGGGGGGAGGTGATGGAGTCATTCATTC
>WFWM01000020.1 GCA_015491145.1 Patescibacteria group bacterium
GAGGTGGCGCACTTGCGGTGCAGAAAGACCGGCACGGGAAAGGAGCGAGTGCTTCAATGTGCTCCATCGACTCCCCCTTTCTCGCGGCTGTTGCCGGGTAAGTCGTCGGCTCGGGTAGACCCTCGCGTACGCCTCTGGTGACTCTTCAAGCGGGTTGCCAGCTTCCGCGTGCAGGGTCGTGCGGAGCTGCGCCGTTTTCTGCTCGAGGAGGGTGGTGATATCTTGCTCCTTTTCATCGCGTGGCTGTTCCGCTCCATGCTGACTGGAGGGAGAAGGGAGTGGTTGAGCCATAGGCGGCGGCTTACCGTCGGTGGTGAGGATGGGAAGAATGTCCCCGATGGTGGCTGGTGGAAGCTTGGTTGTGAGACGGTGTGATGCCCTTGCGGCGTGCAAAGTCGGGATCCGCCATTTTAATGGAGAGGCTGATGCGGTCTTTCTCGTCAATACCCTTTACCACCACCGGCACCCGTTCCCCAACGGTGAGCACATCCTCCACCTTCTCAATGCGGAACGGCGCAATTTCCGAGATGTGGACGAGCCCTTCCGCATTCGGACCTATTTTCACGAACGCTCCGAAATCCGTGAGCCGCACCACTTCCCCTTCGAGACGATCTCCTACGGCAAAAACGCGCGTCAACTCCTCTACCTCCTTCTTCGCCTGCTCCACCGCCTCCCGTTTGCCGGCAATGTAGACCGTGCCGTCGTCTTCGATAGTGATGTCGTCGACCCCCGTGCGATCCTTGATACCGTTGATCGTTTTGCCGGCAGGCCCTATCACGAGCCCAATCATATCCTTCGGTATCGTGAGGGACACGAGACGAGGCGCGAGCGGCGAGAGTTCAGGGCGAGGCGCAGCGATTGCGGCGTCCATCACATCGAGGATGGCGTGGCGCGCCTCCCTCGCCTGTTGGAGCGCTTCGGCAAGGATGGGAATCGGCACCCCTTCCACCTTCACATCCATTTGGATGGCGGTGATGCCATTGCGGGTGCCTGCCACCTTGAAATCCATATCGCCATGGTGGTCCTCCGGTCCTTGAATGTCGGTGAGCACCGCGTGCTTCCCTTCCCACAGCATAAGCCCCATTGCAATGCCGGCCACATGGCGCGCCACCGGTACCCCACCATCCATCAGGGCGAGTGAGGAAGCGCACACGCTCGCCATCGAGCTGGATCCGTTCGACGACATTACCTCAGAAACGACACGGATGGTGTATGGAAACGCTTCCTTCGGAGGGATAACCGGCAGGAGCGCGCGTTCCGCAAGCGCCCCGTGTCCCACGGCTCGCCGATTGACACCACCGAGACGGCCGGTCTCCCCTGTGCTGTAGGGAGGGAAGTTGTAGTGGTGCATGAAGCGCTTCGGCACGCTGTGGTACTCAATAGTTTCAAGGATTTGCGCATCGCCGGGGCCGCCGAGCGTGAGTGCCGAGAACACGTGGGTATCCCCGCGGTAAAAGATGCCTGCACCATGGGTCATTGGGGCAATGAGGTTGGTGTAGGCTTTCACCGTGCGTAGCTCGTTGAAGGCGCGGCCGTCTGGACGGATCCCCTGCTCCACCACGAGGCGGTGGAGCGCTGCGTCCGCCTCCTCTTCAAAGAGGGGGCCTGCGAGCGATGCTTCTTCCGGGGGAAGCGTGGCTTGCGCCTGTGCAAGCCATTTCGCTTTTAGCTCGTTAAGTGCCTGCGAACCCGGCTTCCCCGTCGAGAGGGCGGCAGAGAGCTTTCCATCCTGCGCCACCGTTTCTTGGAATAGCGCGCGGAGGCGTTCCGGGAAGGAGAAGAAGGTAACGGAACGCTTCGGCTTTCCCACCTGCTCCACAATTTCCCTTTGCCACGCCTGTAGCTTCTGGTGAATTGAGCGAGCATACTCGAGCGCCTGCACAATCTCGTCCTCCGCTACCTCTCGGGCCCCTACCTCGATCATATTGATGGTCTCTCCATTGCCGCAGGCAAGGAGCTCGTAACGGTAGTCGTGCTGCTCCCGCTCAGTGTAGGTTGGGTTGATGATGGGGGATCCGTTTGCGGCGCCGATGCGCACCGCACTCACCGGCCCTCCCCATGGAATGTCAGAGGTTGCAAGCGCGAGTGAGGCACCAAGGATGCCAAGCACATCGGGGTCGTCCTCGTCGATAGAAAGGATGGTGATGACCACTTGCACCTCATTTCGGAGCCGGTGGTCAAAGAGGGGACGAATGGTGCGATCGACGACTCGGGCAGCGAGAATCGCTTCTTCCGACGGCCTCCCTTCCCTGCGGAGGAAGCGGGATCCGAGGATTTGACCTGCAGCGTAGTATTTCTCCTCGTACTCAACGGTGAGGGGGAAGAAATCGATGCCCTCTCGCTCCGGTCCCATCACGGCGGTGACGAGCACAACACTGTTGCCGTAGCGCAGCAACACAGAACCATGCGCCTTTGCTGCGAGATCCGGAAACGAGGCGGTGAGCGTTCTGCCGCCGATTTCAATGGTGAAGGTTGGAGCGTTATCCATACGAGCGTTCCGCTGTAGCCTGCCCCAGCCTAGCAAATTTTGCTGCAGAGAGCCAAACTATCGACCCCCACGAGACCGTCGGGATTGCTGCCGACCCCCTTTTTTCGACTTCGGCTGAAGGGTGAACCGTTGCGGGTCGGCATCCATATCGGTGAAAACATCCGCGGCCTCCTTGAGGGCGAGCGCGGTGGATCGACCGAAGGAAACAATCTCTACCTGACACCCTTCCCGCATCTTGAGGTAGGTGACGAGCGGGACAAAATCTCCGTCTCCCGAAGCAATCACCACCGCATCCAGCTTTGGTGCGAGCTTGATGGCGTCGATAGCGAGACCAACGTCCCAGTCAGCTTTCTTTTGGCCTCCGACGAACACTTGCAAATCCTTTTCCTTCGTCTCGATGCCCAGCTTCGAGAGCGCTTCGAAAAATGGCCGCTCCTCTTCCCCCTCGGTGCGGATCACGTAGGCGATAGCCCGAACGAGCTGCCGTTTCCCCTGCGCTTCTTTGAGGAGTTCGGCAAAGTTCACGCGAGCTTGATAGAGGTGCTTGGCGCTATGGTAGAGGTTCTGCGTGTCAATGAAAACCCCGACGCGTTGCGCAGGGTGGCGAATTGCTGCCATAGCGGAATGCGGTTGTTATGCGATGGGAGCCGCTACTTCCGCAGCCCCAGCTTCTTGACGATCGCATTGTAGCGGCGAATGCTCTTACGTTTCAGGTACTGGAGGTGTCGACGGCGATCAGCGACGAGCCCGAGGAGTCCTCGACGCGAGTGGATGTCGCGCGGATGCTTCTTCAGGTGCTTCGTCAACTCGTTGATGCGCTGCGTTAGCAACGCAATCTGCACCTCCGGCGAGCCGGTATCTTCCTCGTGAATCTGGGCTTGCGCAACGAGCTGCGCCTTTTTTTGTTTCGTAAGCATCGGTGACAGTATAGCACGGTAAACAGATGCGCGCAATGGCAGGAGTCCTATTGGAAGGCTATCGCAGGGTTCGCTGTGAGGTTGTGCGACATTGCGGGTGGTAGGATAGGAGTGAGGTATGGCCTTCCAATCAGTTTCGAAAGCAGTTTCCCGGAGTCCGATGTGGCGGTGGAAGCAGGAGTTCCTCACCTACCTCGAGGTGGAACGCGGGAGGGCGTTGCGCACAATTGCCGCCTAC
>WFWM01000021.1 GCA_015491145.1 Patescibacteria group bacterium
GTAGTGGGCATCGGCGAGCCAAAAGGACGCGAGGAGAAATACCCCCTCCCTCCCGCCGAGCCCGTCCGGCGCTTGGTAGCGATAGAGCAGGGCACTGCTGCCGGGAGCGAGGAGTTCCTGCTCTATAAAGCGAATGGTGGAGCGCATTCTCGGATCCTTCCCATCAATGAAGCCGAGTGAGGGCAGCAGCAGGAGTGAGGCATCCGCCACGGGAAAATCAAACGCCTGCACGAACGCCTGCCGCCTTGAGTCGTAGCCGTAGGCGAGGATGGCCTGCCGAATCTCATCTCTCGCCTCCTTCCACTGCGCAATTGGCGCATTGAGGACTCCACAGGCTCGCGCAATCCGGAGTGCCCGATCGAGCGCCACCCAGCACATCACCTTGGAGTAGGTGAAGTGTCGAGGCGTATCACGAATTTCCCAAATACCCTCATCGGGTTCGCGCCACACGGCAAGCGCCCGCTGTGCAAGCAGCGCGACAAGGTGCCACCGCTCCGGAGAAATGGCGGTGCGTCCGGTGAGGCGGTAGTACCGCCAGAGTGCCTCCAGCACGCTGCCGTAGATGTCCCACTGATGCTGATCTCGTGCCGCATTTCCGATGCGCACCGGCTTTGATCCTTCGTACCCTTCAAGGTGCTCGAGCGTTTCCTCCGGCGGCACCTCCCCTCCATCGAGCGCATACATAATAGCGAGGTCCCCTCCCTGCTCCAGCACGGAAGCTTTGCTCACAAGAAATTGGAGAAACTTCTGCGCTTCTGTCGCATGCCCGGCCCGAAAGAGCGCCTGAAAGGTAAAGGCAGCATCACGAAGCCATACGTAGCGGTAGTCCCAATTGCGTGCTCCCCCGATCCACTCCGGGAGCGATGTGGTTGCTGCAGCGGCAACGGTACCGGTCGGCTCAAAGAAGAGAATCTTGAGTGTGAGGAGGGAACGGAGCACTTCCTCCCGCCATAAGTGAGGGAAGCGGCAGACACCCGCCTCGCAATCCCGCGTCCAGGCACGCCAAAAAGTCTCCGTGCGATCGAGATCCTCTTCGTGATGCCCCGGCGTTTCGTTGCTTGGGTGGAAAGCGTCGACATTGTAGCGAAAAACGAAGAAGCAGCGCTCTCCCGCAGCGAGTGAGAACGTGCCTGTTGCGGATTGCTGATCCGCGCTCACAGCGAGAGGAAACGGAGACACGAGGAATGCCCGCTCTCCCTCCGAGCCAGAAGCCGCAACCCCTCCCGGCACAAGCGAGAGAGTAGTGGCCGATCGCGCAAAGTTGAAGCGAGGGGCGAAGACCGTCCGCATCGTGCAGGTTCCCCGAAGACACACCACCTTCCGCTTGATACGCATCCCCGTATCCTGCCCTTGCACCGCCGGCGGCACCTTGGAGGCATCAATCGGCATAAAATCTATCACCTCGCACGCGAATGCCTCGTTCTCAAAGGTGGTGCATAGCACATTGGTCTCAGGAAGGTAGCGCTGGGCGCTGCGAGAGGGACGGTCGGGAGCAATGCTCCAGTGCCCTCCTCGCTGAGGGTCGAGAATGGCAGCAAACACACTCGGCGAGTGGATGAAGGGAGCCGGCGCCCAATCGATGGACCCTGCACGAGAGACGAGAGCCGCCGAACGAAGATTGCCGACAATGGCGTACTCTTCAATTGGTGTGAACGTTCTCGTCCCTTGCCTCATAGCACTTCCCTACCGCACACAATGGGGAGGAACGGGGCAGCGGGCAAACTGCGGCAGGAGCGAAGTCCCGTGCCAAATGCGTGAGAGCACTTCCGCATGACCGCAGGCTCCTTCAAGCGCGTGGTGGGGGGTTGGTTCAGGAGGAAGCCCCACGTAGGCACGCACCGCTGTGAGCGACAACGCGCTGTGGCGGTGGGTCGGATCGAAAGGAGGCTTATAGCCGGCAAGCTGCATATGGGTAAACACGACGCTGTGCACGTCAATCGTTCGGTGGGCAAACGGATACGCTATACCAACGCGACGACAGGCCGCCTGAAGAAACGCCGCATCAAAGGCAACATTATGCGCAGCGAGCGTTCGGTCGGCAAGCGTCTCGCTCCACCGAAAGAATGCCTGCAGGAGTGAACCCTCAGAGGGTTTCGAAGCATCAAACAGCGCCTCGCGCGAGAAGCCGTTCACGGCGAGCGCCTCTTCCATAATGTGCGCCTCCTCCCACAGACGGCATTCCCCATAGAAGGTGTTGAAAGGATGTGTGAGATCCACCGCCCCAATGGCGAGGATGCCGTGGCGTTGCGGGTCCGTGCCAGAGGTTTCAATGTCGAGCACGAGCATACTCGCTACTCTCCCGGCTTCGTCAAACCGGGGCAGTTTTTCGCAGGACGGTAGCCCGCAGCCCGCGCAGCCTCCTCCGAGGGGAACCAGCGAGTGCGCTCCGGCGCAATACGAAGGGCACCCGGACACCATGGAAGGTGATAGGTGCGACCCCGCGTCGACCCGACGACCCATCCTCCCGGGGGGAGCGGAACGAGCGCATCTGCCTGCCGCGCCCGCGCGTACGCCACCGACGGTTCTTCCAGCGCCCGCTCAATGCGATCCTGCGCCTCCAATCCACCAAGGAAAAAGGCAACTGCGACGCTTGCTCCCCATATGAGCGAAAGGAGGAGTAGCCGTGTCCGTGGCTGATTGAGGAGCTCGCTCCAGTGAGCAAACCGCCGGAGTGTGCCGCGCTCTCGATTCATGGGAGATTAGTATACCACCGCTCCCTCTTGCACACGCACTCCCGCCGTGGTAGCGTGGCGCCATATGGCGCAGCAGCACCTTGCTCGTCTCCGTGCGAAGGAAACCGGCGAAGTGTACTACACCCGCATCAACAAGAAGCGGCGCGCTGCCCGTGGTAGCAAGGGAGCGCAGAAGTTGCAACGGCGTAAATACTCCCCCAAGCTCCGAAAGCATATCCTTTTTGAGGAAACGAAAAAGTAAAAAATACCCCACCCTTCCTTCCCTCGGTCGCTTGCCTGTGGTACACTTCCCGCCGGAGGGGCGTAGCTCAATTGGTAGAGCAGCGGTCTCCAAAACCGCAGGTTGCAGGTTCGAGTCCTGTCGCCCCTGCTTGCTCTTGCGCAGTATGGAACACACTCCGCGGGATCCCGCACGCTTCATCAGAACAGCAGAGGAGCGTGGGTTTGCGACGCAGAAGGAAGGGGATCGTATCGTACACTACACCTGCAATGCGCCCTCTGAGGAGGTGCTCCGCCACTTCGGTATCGAAGCCATCGGCGCACACTACGGGAGAGCGCCACGCGAGGTGCTCGCTATTCCTGAAGCGTTGTTCGAGCGCTTCGGCTTCGTGCATCGCGATAGCACCACAACAGAAACACTCCTGCGCACGATAGAACGGGAGTGCCGTCGCTTTTCCTCCTCTGATGAGTAGGTTGCTGTTGGGCATAACCGAGGAAAAGAAGCGTGGTATACTTCCCCCGTATGGGAGCTTCCACAAAGCCGTTCTATGACTCTATTTTCTGGGTGGAAGTAGAGAAAATCCGCCCCAACCCCTTCCAGCCACGCCGTGATTTCGATGAAGAACGTCTTCGCGAGCTCGCAGAATCGGTGCGGCAGTACGGCATCCTCCAGCCGCTCGTTGTAACCCGCAAAGACATCGAGCTCCCCGATGGGAGCATCCGGGTAGAATACGAGCTCATTGCGGGGGAACGACGGTGGCGCGCAGCGAAAATCGCAGGACTCTCGCAGGTGCCCGTTGTCATTCGTTCGCAGGAGGAGAGCGACAAGATGAAGCTGGAGCTTGCGATCATAGAGAACCTCCAGCGGGAAGACCTCAACCCGGTAGACCGAGCGCTCGCTTTCAAAAAGCTGCAGGAGCACGGTTACAACAACGCAGAGATTGCCCGCAAAATAGGCAAGAGTCGGGAGTATGTAGCCAACACCCTTCGCATTCTCAATCTCCCGGAAGAGATACTCGAAGCGCTTCGAAAGAAGCAGATTACCGAAGGGTTCACGCGGCCGCTGTTGATGCTCAACGACCGGCCGGAAGAGCAGCAGACACTTTTTCGTGAGATTCTCGAACGGCGCCTCTCCGTTCGGGAAACGGAGCGGATTGCCCGCCGCATCGCGAAGGAGAAGATTCGCCGAAAACTTCCACCTGAAGTGAGCAGCGCAGAGGCGATGCTCGCTCGCGCGCTCGGCACACGGGTGATGGTAACCCCACGCCCCTCCGGAAAGGGCGGCAAAATTGTCATTGACTACTTCTCCGAAGAAGACCTCCAAGCGCTCCTCGCAAGGCTGGCTGCTGCAAAAGAGGAAGCAGCTTCACCTACCACCCTTTCCCCTGCTGCGCCACAACAGCAAGCACCACAAGGGCAAAGAGTTGTTCCTCCTCGAGGAGGCTTCGCTTCGGAGACTCGATCAACAGCTACCTCCTTGAACCCTCCCCAAGCCCACACACAACCGACATCCTCAGCTCCCACGGCAGACCCACATCTTTCAGAACCTTCCTCCCCTCCTGCCCTCCCTGCCCCAGCGTCTCAACCAAATGGCGCGACGCCTCCAACATCCCTGCCGAGCACGCCCGTTCCTCCCTCCCCTTTTGAAGCTGGTGCCGAGGCAGCCGTCCTCCCACCGCAATCACCCCAGCCTCCGGCACACTCCACCCAACCGAGCCATGTGGCCCAGCCTACCATCCCGGCGACACCCCCACAGCAGCACGATGCCGCGCGCAACCCCACCCCGCCGGGTTCCTCATCTCCTACTTCCTCCCCTCAGAGCACACAGACGCCTCCTGCGGGCATCACCCCTTCCCCCCTGCCAGAGACGACCACTC